>CAYMAX010000011.1:0-35751 GCA_964388595.1 uncultured Muribaculaceae bacterium | reverse complement strand
CAATCTCAATTCTTCGGGAGAAGTGAAAGAAAAGGTCGGAGAAAAGTGGGACATAGCCTGAAGTAGTGAATGGACTGTCCTGCCATACTTTAGGTCTCCCACCATATTGATATTGATATTGTCTATTCTGCCTTGAGTCTTTCTGATGGAGTAGAGGTCGAGAAGTGTCTGGCTTGGGTGCTGATTGGCTCCGTCTCCGGCATTGATTACCGGCACTGAAGCTATTTCAGAGGCATATCGCGCGCTCCCTTCCAGAGGATGCCTCATCACGATCAGGTCGACATAATTGGAAATCATCTTGATGGTGTCTTTAAGACTTTCTCCTTTTCTTACGCTGGTGTTGGCAGCATCAGAAAAACCGATAACTCTCGCACCAAGCCTGTTTGAAGCTGTTTCAAAACTAAGTCTGGTGCGGGTAGAAGGTTCGAAAAAGATGCAGGCTATGACTTTGTCGCTTAAAAAGTTCTGAGATTTTGATTGCTCAAATTCTTCTGCGACATCAAGGATGTGAAGTATCTCCTTGGGGGTGAAGTCCTGAATCGAAATAAGACTCTTCGGCATAATAGTTTAATTTATTGTTGTATAAGTTGGTTTTGAAATTATCTGTTTCTGACAGTGGTACTTTGACTTCAATTCTGCAATTGGTATCGAATTTCTGTCTTGAAGGGGTGAGGTTGGCATCTTTGAGCAACTTCATCACCATGGAAGTCCTTTCGTATTCGAAATCGATGCAGTATGATAGAGTTGCTATTTTCTCGATGATGGAAGCATTGGCAATGGCGTCCTGAGCTGCGCTTTTGTAAGCCTTGATAAGCCCCGGTACACCGAGCTTGATACCACCAAAATATCTTACCACCACTATCAGAATATCACTCAGTTGATGTGAAAGTATCTGTCCGTATATCGGCTTTCCGGCGGTAGAAGAAGGCTCTCCATCATCATTTATTCTCCAAGAAGCCCCGTCATATCCTATGCGATAGGCATAGCAGTGATGTCTTGCATCGTAGTACTCTTTTTTGATTTGGGAAAGATGTTTTTTGACATCACTTTCGCTCTCCACGGGGAATGAAAAAGCCAGGAACCTGCTTCCCTTATCCTTATACGTGCCTTTGGAGGGAGCTGAAACACTGCGATAATGGTCTTTCAGAGGCTCTTGATTCATACTGCAAATGTAATTTTATTTTTATTAGAAATGGCTGAAAAGTATTAACTTTACACATCAATAGAGAAGAAATACTAAAATCATTCATTATGGAAGAAAATAAATTTGAGCTCTCCCTCGAGCAACTCAAAGAGATAGCTGAGACTATGCAGCGCAGAATTAAAACAGGTCTTGAAAAAGACAAGACTGAGATATCGTGTCTTCCCACTTTTATCCAACCCAAGCCAAAGTCCATCAACGGAAGTGCTATTGTGCTTGACCTTGGTGGGACCAATTATCGAGTTGCCACTGTTACCCTTTCTCAGGGGAAAGCGCCCGAGATAGAGCCCAAAGACGGATGGAAGAGAAATCTTGAACAAATGAAGAAAGAGGGATATACTGCTGAGGATCTTCTTAACGATATGTCAGGTCCTATTTTGGATAGGAGACGCGATAAAGAGATGCCGATAGGATATTGTTTTTCATATCCAGCCGAATCTCTTGTCAATGGTGATGCCAAGCTTCTTCGTTGGACCAAAGGGGTTGGCATTGACAATATGCTTGATAAGCCGGTAGGAGCTCCTCTTATTGATTATTTAAATAATGAACGTAATGAGACTCCGCGTTTTACGTGCATAAAAGTCATTAATGATACTGTAGCAAGTCTTTTTGCAGGACTTCTGCATCAGGGTTATGATGCTTACATAGGACTGATAGTTGGGACAGGGACCAATATGGCTGCCATGATGCCTGCAGGGAAGATCCCCAAAATCGCCGACAATCCGGGATTTGATCACAGCTCTGATATTCCTGTCAATCTTGAATCTGGTAATTATGACCCTCCATACCTGACACCCATAGATAAGATAGTAGACGCTCTTTCAGATTCCAAAGGGAGCCAACATTTCGAAAAGGCTGTGTCGGGGATGTATCTCGGAGAGATTCTCAAGTCCAATTACCCGTGGGATACTTTTGAAGATGGCTTTAATGCCAAGAGGCTGAGCGATACCATGAATTATCCCGATATGTACAAAGAAAAGTATGTAGTGATGGCACGTCAGATATATGAACGTTCGGCAAGTCTGGTGGCTGCATCCATCACAGGTTTGATCTTGCAACTCTGTGAGATGTACGACAAACCTCTTAAAAAGGTCCTTATCACGGCAGACGGCAGTCTTTTCTGGAGCAAACGCTTCAATGACAAAGATTACAATGTTATCGTGATGGAAAAAGCAAATGCTCTCCTGAAAGAGTTTGGGCAGGGCAATATCCAGATAGCATTCAATTCAATGGAGAATGTCAACTTCATCGGCTCTGCTATAGCAGCGCTCTCATGATCTGAGGTGAAATGAGGGACGGCTCATCTTCGGAAAACGAATTTTTCACGCCATACATGCAGTCTGTGGCTGTCAAGAATATCCAAGAACAATTTTTGGATAGCCAGAAGCAGAGACAATGGTTGAGTCACTACGATATTCCACACTTTGATAACATGAAGTTAAGGGTGGGGGTAGTGACTGCCGGCAATATTCCTTTAGTTGGTTTTCACGATGTATTGTGTGTCCTTTCTGTGGGAGCAGTACCTGTGGTGAAGCTCTCTTCCAAGGACAAATACCTTCTTCCCAAGATGCTTCCAGATGCAGAATATGTGCAAAGTGTTGAAGATATGGGTGAGATAGATGCTCTCATCACAATGGGCGGTGACAGTGCTGCAGAATATTTTCGACAGAGATTTAAAGGGATTCCTTCGTTGATACGGGGGAGCAGATATAGTTGCGCCATCCTTACGGGACGAGAATCATCTGATGACCTTGCTGCCCTCTCTGAAGATATTCTCCTTTACTACGGATTGGGCTGCAGAAGTGTCTCCAGGATTTTTGTCCCGAGTGATTATGATTTTAGTCCACTGATAGAAGCAGTAAATGATTTTTATAAAAAAATAGAAAAGCCGTTTTTTCATAAAATCTACCTGAAAAACAGGGCGGAGATGATAATGAACGGGACATCGTTCATTGACAGCGGTCATATATGTTTTATCGAAGATGCCGAGAGAGTCCCTGTTTCCTGTGTCGGAGTGATAAGATATGATTCACGAGATGATATCGACCTATTTGCAGCGAAGAATAGAGAGAATATTCAAAAAATATTTAGTACCTTTGGTATTGCACAGAGTCCTTCACTCGATGATTATCCCGATGGTGTGGATACTGTGAATTTTCTATTGAATGTTATCAATGCCAAAAAAGTAGTTTATGATACTGAGATATAAAGCATCCATCCCCGGTAATAAATTGTTTTATAGAGAATACGAATTCAGAGGCGAGATGAAGCTCTTTGCCCTCAATACTTTTCTCCAAAACGAATTGGGCTTTGCACCTGATCAGATGATAGTGTTCGAGAGTATCGACGCCACTGACAAAGTGATACATGAATATGGTCTTTTCGACATCAGTGGGTTGTCATCGGAGACTATAGATACAGTCACCATAGAGAAGACACTCGCTCGCAAAGAGAGACTCCTTCGATATGTCTACAATCTCACCCATCATCGCTTTATTCTATTGGAATATCTCTCTGAGGAGGAAGAGACCCCTCGTGCTTCCTATCCCAGAGTGATTCAGGAGAAGGGTCCCAATCCAGACCAATTCTCCGACAAGTATGATGATTTTCCTGAGTATCTGCAGGAGATGGAGGAGATTTCGCCGGGAGAAGGGGGAGAAGAAGAGGATTAATCCCATGGAAAAGGTTCTTACTCTTATTTTGGGCCCTACAGCAGTAGGGAAGACCGATTATAGCATAAAGCTTGCGTTGGAATATGGTTCTCCCATTATCTCCTGCGATTCTCGTCAGATATATTCTGAGATGAAGATAGGTACTGCACCTCCCTCTCCTGAGCAGTTGGCTTTGGTAAAGCATTATTTTATTTTCTCACATTCTGTGACTCAATGCTACAATGCCGGAAAATATGAAGTGGACGCCTTGGCCTTATTGGATAAATTGTTTCTTGACCACGACCATTTGGTGATGGTGGGTGGCTCAGGCCTTTATGCAGATGCACTATGTTATGGTCTTGACGATCTCCCTGAAGCCGATTATGAGCTTCGTGAAGAGTTGAACAGAAGATTGAAAGAGGAGGGGATAGAATCTTTGAGAAGAGAATTGAAAATTCTTGACCCTGAATCATATTCAACTATGGATATTGCCAATCAACGCAGGATAATAAGAGCTCTTGAAGTCACAATCGCTACCGGCAGGAAGTTTTCTTCTTTCAAATCTGGAATCAAAAAAGTGAGGCCATTTAAGATAGAACGTATCTTTATGTCTCTCCCCAGAGAAGAGCTCTACCGGCGTATCAATCTCCGGGTAGATAAGATGTTCGATAATGGGTTGGTGGAAGAGGTGAGAGCCCTTACTCCATATAGAGAGTTGCCTGCTCTCAGGACAGTAGGCTACAGAGAGATTTTCGATTATTTCGATGGATTAACATCTTTGGACGAGGCTAGGGAACTCGTGAAACGCAACACACGACACTATGCCAAACGTCAGATGACATACTGGAGAAAAGAGTTATAACCTGATGATTAGTTGGCTACTTCACTCAGAAATTTAATCCTGACAAGACGGATTTCCTCTTCAGTGAAATCTCGCCCGAGTTCTGAGATGGCATCTTCGATGGAGTCAGTCGTAGCTTCATTGCGGAAATAATCGTAAATATCGTCCACCTTATCGTCATCAATGGTCTGACGAATGTAATAATCGATATTGAGTTTGGTCCCTGAACTGATGATAGATTCAATATCTTCGATGACATCTATCAACTCTATGTTTTTGGCCTCAGCAATATCTTCTAGAGGTATTTTCCTATCTATACTTTGAATGATGTATACTTTGTTGGTGGACTTGTTGACGACTGACTTCACAATGAAGTCATTGGGACGGGAGATTTCATTCTCTTGGACATATTTATCAATCAGAGAGAGAAATTCAGCTCCGTATTTGATAGCTTTCCCTTCTCCCACTCCCTGGCAATTGGTAAGTTCTGAAATGGTGATGGGATATTGAATGGACATATCTTTCAAAGATGGATCGGAGAAGATGACAAACGACGGAAGAGAGAGTCTTTTAGAGACATCTTTGCGAAGATCTTTGAGCATCGAAAACAAAACGGGGTCGCCACCATCTCCTACCATACTGTGTTTTGAATTGCCAATGGTAGAGCCATCATCATCATCTTCACCTGTAGTTTCGGAAAATTCTCTATCTTCTACCAACATGACAGGATAGGGATTTTTATAAAAATCTTCTCCTTTTTTGGTAACATAGATGAGTCCATACTGCTCTATGTTCTTGTCAAGAAAGTGGAGAACGAGGCCCTGACGTATGACAGCCAGCCAGAAACGAACACCTTTATCCTTGCCGATTCCGAACAATTCGTGCTGATGATGGTTATATGACTTGATAATAGAATTGGATGTGCCGGAAAGAATATTGGCCAAATGCTCTGCTTTGAAGAATTCTTTCATCGACATAATCAGCTCAATAACGAGTGCAATATCTTCTTGACCATCGAATTCCTTTTTGGGATGGAGACAATTGTCGCAGTTGCCACAATTGTCCTGATTGTAATCTTCACCAAAATAGTTGAGGAGAATCTTCCTCCGGCAACGATTGGATTCTGCATAAGAGACAGTCTCAAGGAGGAGTTGTTTGCCTATTTCCTGTTCAGAAATGGGTTTGCCCTGCATAAATTTCTCAAGCTTCTGGATGTCTTTATAGCTGTAGAAAGCAATACATTGTCCTTCCCTGCCGTCTCTTCCGGCACGACCTGTCTCCTGATAATAACCTTCGAGACTTTTGGGAATGTCATAATGAATCACGAACCTCACGTCTGGCTTGTCAATACCCATACCAAAAGCGATGGTAGCTACTATGACATCGATATCTTCCATAAGAAACATATCCTGAGTCTTGGCTCTGGTAGCTGCATCCATGCCGGCGTGGTATGGAAGTGCTTTGATGTCATTGACATTGAGCAATTCTGCTATTTCTTCGACCTTCTTTCTGCTCAAGCAGTACACAATGCCCGACTTCCCTGAATTGTCTTTGATAAATTTGATGAGCTCTTTCTTGACATTGGATTTATCTCTGATTTCGTAGTAGAGATTGGGCCTGTTGAAGGAATCTTTGAAGACTGTAGCCTGAGTCATCATCAGATTTTTCTGAATGTCAGACTGCACTTTCGGAGTAGCCGTGGCAGTAAGAGCTATGATGGGGGCATGTCCTATCTCTTCGACCAATTGATGAATCCTGCGATATTCCGGACGGAAATCGTGTCCCCATTCAGAGATACAGTGAGCTTCGTCAATGGCATAGAAAGAGATGGTCAATTGTTTGAAAAATTGGACATTTTCCTCTTTGGTAAGAGATTCCGGAGCTACATATAAAAGTTTGGTGACTCCTTTCAATAAATCGTCTTTCACCTCCTGTATTTGAGCTTTGTTGAGAGATGAATTGAGAAAATGGGCAGTGCCATCATTATTGGCGATGAATCCTCTGATGGCATCTACCTGATTTTTCATCAGTGCAATAAGTGGTGAAACTACTATCGCAGTGCCTGGCATAATTAATGCAGGAAGCTGGTAACAAAGAGACTTGCCTCCGCCGGTGGGCATAAGAACAAAAGAGTCATTGCCTTCTATGAGATTGGTAATAATTTTTTCCTGTTCTCCTTTGAAAGAATCGAAACCAAAAAACTCTTTTAATTTGGCATGCAATATCTCAGAAGTAATCTTCATATTTATTACCTTTGTGCCTCTAAGTTATCTAATTGTTTATAGTCTGCAAAATTTTTTATGAAAAAAAACGAGAAAACGATTAAAACAGCTGCATTGAAAGTGTTGGAAATGGAAGCGAAGGCAGTGATTGATCAAAAAAACAGCATATCTGATTGTTTCGTTGATGTAGTAAATCTTTTTTATAAATGTAAAGGGAGAATTATCGTTTCCGGTGTAGGCAAAAGTGCCATTGTAGCCACCAAGATTGTAGCTACTTTCAATTCGACAGGTACTCCATCCATATTTATGCATTCTTCTGATGCTGTGCATGGTGACCTTGGAATGATTAAGGAAGAAGACATAGTGATGTTTGTCTCGAAAAGTGGGAATACCCCTGAGGTGAAGAGAATTCTTCCACTCATAAAAGATATGGGCAATACGGTGGTCGTGATGGTGGCCAATAAAGACTCTTACCTTGCTCTTCACAGTGAGTATGTGATTTATACCCCTATTGAGAGAGAAGCATGTCCCAATAATCTCGCCCCTACTACCAGCACCACTGTGCAGATGGCTATGGGTGATGCGATAGCGATGTCTCTTGCTACGTTGAGGCATTTTTCTGCAGATGATTTTGCAAAGCTCCATCCGGGAGGTTCTCTCGGAAAGAAACTATATATGAAAGTTGAAGATGTTTTCGACAAGACCAATCGGCCGTGGGTGGCCGAATCCGAGTCGATTCAGAATACTATTATCAACATTTCATCTCATCGTCTCGGTGCTACGGTGGTTCTTGGTGGGGATAAATCCTTGAAAGGCATTATTACTGATGGAGATGTGCGCAGAATGGTCGAGAAAAATCATTCTCTGGATAAGCTCAAAGCAGTCGATATTATGTCATCCGATCCTAAAACCATTGATATTAAAGCCCTTGCAGTGAATGCTCTGAATATTATGGAAGAACATCAGATAACATCTGTGGTGGTATTGAGCGATAATCGCTATATGGGACTCATTCACATCCACGACATAATGAAAGAGGGAATAGGATAATGAAAAAGAAGCAATTTGACCCTTGTGGCATATCATTGCCAAATGGCAATTACTTTGCACTTCCATATTCTGTAGAAGAATCTGATATTATATTTCTGTCTCTGCCATTTGATGCCACAGTCTCTTATCGCAATGGTACTTCAAAAGGGCCGAAAGCGATAATAGAGGCATCTTCTCAAGTCGATCTGTTCAATGAAAATGTTCCCAATTCATGGGAGGTAAAAATGGGAACTGTTCCTATCAATGATAAGATCAGTCTCCTCAATAATAAAACTCGAAAAGTGGCAGAGAAGGTGATAAATGCTCTCGAAAATGGAGCAGATATCGATGATTTGGCAGATAAAACTGATGAAGTCAATGCCGCATCTAAAGTTGTCAATGATTATGTCGAAAAAACAGCCTCTGAATATCTTCTGAAGGACAAAGTGGTAGCTGTCGTCGGCGGTGATCATAGTACCCCTTTCGGACTGATGAAGGCTCTTTCGGGTATTTATGATGGTTTCGGAGTGCTTCAATTTGATGCTCACGCAGACCTGAGAGAAGCCTATGAAGGTTTTACATATTCCCATGCGTCGATTATGTACAATGTTCTCAATGAAATACCTCAAGTTGAAAAGATAGTTCAGGTGGGAATAAGGGATTATTGCAAGGACGAATCTGAGCTGATGACATCTTCTCCAAGAGTGCAGTCTTTTACAGACTTTACCATTCATCGCTCGATTTTTAATGGAGAAGATTGGAACTCAGTATGTGATAGAATTATTGAGGCTCTCCCTTCATTTGTTTATATCAGTTTTGATATAGATGGCCTCTCACCGGAATACTGTCCATCTACAGGTACTCCGGTCCCCGGTGGTTTGACTTTTGCTCAAGCTGAGTGGCTGCTTTATCGTCTCTCTATCAGTGGTAAGAAAATCATTGGTTTCGATCTCTGTGAAGTTGCCCCATCTTCAGATGGAGAATGGGATGCAAATGTCGGAGCCAGAATGCTTCACAAAATCGCATTATATACTCACTTAAACCGAGAAAAATAGTATATTTGCGATTTGCATTTCGGACACAAAACATTTATTAATATTAATTTTTTATGAAAACAATTAAATTCATTTTCACAGTATGCATCTTAAGTATGCTGACTTTAACTTCCTGTAAATATAAATCGGGAGATCGTGCTCCTGAGACTACTTCAGGTAAAATCGATACCATCAGCTACGCTCTTGGGATGTACAATGCCAACAGCATTAAATCTGCAGATTTCGGAGAACTCAATCTCTGTCAGTTTGCTAAAGGTTTCAAAGATGTATTGGATGGTAAGAAAACCAAACTTTCCGAAGACGAACTTATGATGATTATCCAGTCACACCTGATGGCAAGACAGAAATATACAGCCACCAAAAATCTTGAAGATGGTAAAGCATTCTTCGAAGAGAACAAGACCAAAGAAGGAGTTATGGAGACTGAATCAGGTCTTCAATATAAGATTCTTGTAGAGGGTACAGGTATTTCACCTGAACTTCAGGATACAGTTGAAGTTAATTACAGAGGTTCATTCATCAATGGTGAAGAGTTTGATTCTTCATACGAAAGGGGAGAAAGTGTTAAATTCCCTCTCAACCAAGTTATCAAAGGTTGGGGCGAAGGTCTTACTTATGCCAAAGAAGGTGGTCAGATAGAGATTTATGTTCCCTCCAATCTCGGTTACGGAGAACGTTCATATGGTCCCATCCCCGGCAATTCCACTTTGATTTTCCAGGTTGATCTTATCAAAGTCAACAAGTTCGTTGAGAAAACCAAAAAGTAGTAGTGAATAAAAAGATAGTCGTAATATGTTGCATAATTGCGGTTGTGCTGTTAGGGGCAATCGGTTATGTATTTTACAATCTCATTGATGGACATTCCGATTCGAGAAATGTGATTAACGATTCTCGAATCGATGTCCTTAATGCTGTTCCTTCCGATGCCATACTTCTTTGCGACTTCAATTCACTTAATGATGTAAATCCCTTATTACTCGCCCCCTCGCCTTCCTTTACCAAGTTCCTTTCTTTTCTTCCGGACAAGGCTCAGGAGTGGGGGTCTGTTTTTTCGCTTCATTATTCAGGCAAGAATCAGGTCTCTCTGCTTTTTGTAAGCTCTCTTCCCAAGTCTCTCAATAAAGAGGAATTCGTTGATTTGCTCCGAAAGAGATGTGTAGGGGTGACCAACAAACAATATAACGGCATTAAGGTGTATAAATCGGCTTCGCCCGATATCAGTTTTGCCGTATACAACAATTTTCTTTTAGCGAGTTCGTCAGTCATTATTCTCGAATCTTCCCTGAGACATCTCGAGAATAAATCCTCCATACTCGATAATACCCTTTTTGCCTCAGTTTATTCAAAATCCCGTGGCAACGCCTCAATGCACATCTATCATCAGAATATCGGTAAATTTTTCTCAGGAGCCATCAATAAACCATATCTCGGATATGCCTCTTTTGTCTCCCATTTCGCCGATTGGACGATGTTTGATATTATCCAAGAACCAAATCTGTTGCAAGGTTCAGGACAGTCTCTTTGTCAAAAAGGAGAGTCAGATTATGCATATATCTTCTCTCTGTATAAAAGTTCTCGCTCTTACGTATCCGAGATTCTTCCATATAATATCAATTATGTGGTCTCCCTTCCTCTTCCTGAATTTCAAAGATATGTTGCCGGATATAAATCTTATCTGGATGCCAATAAAAAAATAAAGGACTATATCTATATCAATTTCTTGGCGACTCAGAACAATGATATGGGTGTCAAGACGATGGAGTGGCTCAGCTCTCTCGGGATAAAAGAGATAGCTCTCTCTTCCATACCTGTCGGCAAAGCAGACGAGAAGGTATTGTTGATGAAAGTGGACAATGTGTCTGCTATGAAAAATGCCAATAAAGAGGTCAATAAATATCTCTTCAAGGGTTATGTTTCGGCTGTCCTTGGTGACTTTTTCTCGCTCCCCAATGAGGATTACTATTGCGTGTTATCCGACTGGGTGGCAGTCGGGAGTTCTTCGGCGATGACTTATCTCTCTAAAGAGAATGCCAAAGTTGATTTTTATTCTCTCGATCAATATCTGTCTAACACTCCTGCAGCTCAAGACCCCAATGAAAATTCGTCGTTGAAATTGATTATGAATCTTTCAAGTTGCAAAGATTCCATAGCGGCGATTTTCAAAAACAAATACTATGATTCGGTGGACGAGAAGACAGCGGATCTTAATTTTAAATTTCTGACTTCTCGATTGTATAACGAAGGAGGTAAAGTCAAAATATCTTTCAAGTTGATACTTGATAACTTCAGAGAAGTGCCTAAAATGGATGATTCTCCTATCGTTATCCCCAAAGGCCCGTTTGTAGTTAAAAATTACCTGAATGGGAAGAAAAACTATTTTCAACAGATGCCTGACAATAAGATCAGACTTCTCGATGAAAACAAAAAGGGTGTATGGACTGTCTCTTTTGGTGAGCCTGTCTGCGGATATGTGGAGCAGATAGACTACTTGAACAATAATAAGTTGCAGATGATTTTTGCTGCCGGGTCCAAGATATATTTGATGGATAGGCTCGGAAGGATTGTCTCTCCCTTTCCTATAGATATTAAACATAATATCACTTTAGGACCGGCGGTATATGATATTTCTTCCCGTAAGGATTATTCACTGATGATTCTGACTGCCGATAATATGGTGAGGATGTATGATGTTAAGGGTGAACCTATAAGTGGTTGGAACATTATTACTACTACGGAAAAGATAAAATCACTTCCTTCTTTGTTCAAAATGGGGGACAAAGATTATTACTGGGTTTTAAGGACATCTTATCAAACCCTTATTTATAACAAGAATGGTGTAGTGGCTGCTGATTTTTCGAAAAAAAGGCAGCTGTCACCCGATACACAGATAAAGGTCCTATCTTCTTCTGAAGTCGCAGTTACGACTATCGATGGTAAGGAGATATCTCTAAATCTGGCTACCGGCACCTTCAAAAAGCTATAGAGCGATGAGTTTTTTTCTGATTATAATACTCTCTATTTTCCTTATTATGTGGGGACTATTGAGAATTATACCACTATTTATCATGAGAGGCCATAAAGGGAAAAAGAGAAAAGAAGGGGAGGTATTTGTCTCTCAAGACAGCAATGACAGGCAAGAGAAAATAGTTGATAAAGGTGTTGGAGAGTATGTTGATTACGAAACCATCAAAGAAGAAAAAGAATAATGGATACATTCAAAAGACTTCTCGCATACGCTAAACCATATAGTCGTTTCTGGCCCGGTTATCTGATATTGTCTATCTTTTCTGTCATCTTCGGTGTGGCTAATTATGCTCTTGTCAATCCTCTCCTTACAGTTCTTTTCACTCCCGATTCCATCGAGAAATATAATTCTCTACCCACTTTCTCAGTATCACTCGATTATTTCTACGGAGTATTTCAGTATTACCTGACAAGGATAATGGCAGACAGCGGAGTGCTTTCAGGCCTTTTATTTGTCTGTCTGATACTCATAATTGCCTCCTTTTTTGCCAATCTGACTCGTTATTTCTCCCAGAAAATATTGGTCAATATGAAGACCTATATTATGAAAAACATTCGGGAAGATCTTTTCACCAAGATTACCAAACTCAATGTCGAATATTTTCACAATCAGAGAAAAGGTGACATACTATCGAGTGTTTCCAACGATGTAAATGAGGTGCAGAATAGTGTTGCAAGCAGTTTCCATATTATTTTCAGAGAGCCTTTGCTGATTATCGGATTTATGATAGGTCTTTTCTATATGTCTCCAAGACTTACTGTGGTAACACTTATCACACTCCCTCTCTCTGCTTTTGTGATAGGAGGTGTCAGTCGAAAGCTCAAAAGTGGCACTACCAAGACTCAAATATTGATGGGGCGTATACTCAGTCAGTTTGAAGAGGCTATTTCTGGTGCGCGTATCATCAAAGCCTTCAATGCCCAGGACTATGTTCGTAAAAACTTTGAAAAGACAAATGTAGAGCATAAAGAACTCAGCCGCAGCATTTTCTCACGCCAGGAGTTGGCATCTCCGTTGTCTGAATTTCTTGGAATCAGTGTTGCTGCATGTGTCCTTTTCTACGGCGGTTTATTGCAGATAAAAGGAGAATTGGGCATGACGTTACCTGCTTTCATCGTCTATATAGCTTTCTATTGGAGAGTTCTTGAACCATCAAAAGCTATTGCTGCTGCTTATGCCAATGTACAGAGAGGTCTCGTCTCGGGCAGAAGGATTTTTGCCATTCTTGATGTAGAGCCTACCATCAAGAAAAGCCCCAACGCTGTCCATGTCTCATCTTTCGAAAAAAGCATAGAGTACAGAGATGTCTGTTTTCACTACTCCGATATTCCTGTTCTGAAGAATATCAATGTCACTATTGATAAAGGTCGTATGGTGGCCATTGTAGGACCATCAGGAGCGGGAAAGACGACTATGGCAGATCTTCTACCAAGATTTTATGATGTCTCCTCAGGTGCTATTCTGGTGGATGGTATCGACATAAGGGAATATTATCCCAAAGATTTAATCTCTCTTATGGGTATTGTCACTCAGGATGCAATCCTTTTCAATGATACTGTCTACAATAATATCACTTTTGGTATGGAGAACGTCTCTCGTGAAGATGTCATCGGTGCTGCCAAAATAGCTAATGCAGATGAATTTATTGTGCAGATGGAGAATGGTTACGACACCAATATTGGAGATAGCGGAGCCAAATTATCCGGAGGTCAGCGGCAAAGACTTGCAATAGCCCGGGCCGTTCTCAAAAATCCTCCAATACTTATACTTGATGAAGCTACTTCTGCCCTTGATACTGAGAGTGAACGTCTTGTGCAGGACGCACTTACCAGATTGATGAAAAATCGTACCTCGATAGTGATAGCTCATCGACTCTCCACCATTCAGCACGCTGACCAGATTATCGTCCTGCAAGAGGGGACAATAGTGGAAAGGGGCACTCACCAACAATTAATAGCATCTAAGGGTTTATATTCGCACCTTTGTCAGATGCAGGCATTTTAGTTTTTATTATGGAAAGATCGTTGAACAAATTATTAGAGAAGAGCATACAGGACCATTGGGATTGTCCTGCTCTTTCAGATTACAAAGGGAAAACACTTTTTTATCGTGATGTTGCCCGTAAAATCGAAAAAATACATATTGTTTTCGAGAATTGCGGTATCAAAAAAGGTGAGAAAGTCTCTATTTGCTCTCGCAATCAGGCCAATTGGGGAGTAGCATTTCTCGCTTGTCTGACCTATGGAGCTGTTCCTGTTCCCATTCTGCATGAGTTCAAAAGCAGCAACATCTATAATTTGGTCAATCATTCAGAATCCAAACTACTTTTTGTGGGAGAGATAGTGTGGGAAGGACTTTCACAATCTCAGATGCCAAATCTTGATGCTATCATTCTTCTCACCGATTTCTCTCTTTTATATTCGAAAGTTCCTGAAATAACATACGCAGTAGACCATCTTAATGAGTTATTCGGCAAGAAGTTTCCAAAAAGTTTTTCGTCCGACTGTATTAGTTATTATGAGGATTCCCCTGAAGAATTGGCTATGATCAATTATACATCAGGGACATCGGGGTTCTCAAAAGGAGTGATGTTACCATACAGATCTCTATACTCAAATGTGCTATTTGGAAAGAGTGTACAGCCATATATGGACAATACGTGTGATGTAGTCTCGATGCTCCCAACTGCTCATATGTATGGTATGATGTTCGAATTTCTCTTTGAATTGTGTTATGGTGCCCACGTGCATTTCCTTACACGTCTTCCTACCCCGAAGATTATTCTCGACGCCATGACCACCATTAAACCCGATTTGATTATCTCGGTACCTCTTGTCATCGAAAAGATATACAAAAAGAAATTGGAGCCTATCATTTCCACTTGGAATCTCAAATTACTGCTCAATGTCCCTGTAATAGATCAAAAAATTTATAAAAAAATTAATCGGGAACTTGAAGATTCTTTTGGAGCCAATTTCAAAGAACTCATCATAGGTGGAGCTGCTTTCAACAGGGATGCCGAGGCATTTTTCCATAAGTTGGGTTTCAGATTTACAGTAGGATACGGGATGACTGAATGTGGCCCTATCATTGCATATGCTCCGTGGAATGAAAATAAAATATTTTCTTGCGGAAAGGCTGCTCCCAGGATGCAGATTAAAATCGATTCGACAGACAGTGAACATATTGCAGGAGAGATTCTTGTCAAAGGGGATAATGTCTTTCTCGGGTACTACAAGAATGAACAAGCTACCAAAGATTCTTTTACCGAAGACGGATGGTTCAAGACTGGAGACCTCGGGATTATAGATAACGAGGGATTTCTGTTTATAAAAGGACGCTGTAAAAGTATGATATTGGGTCCTTCAGGTCAAAATATCTATCCCGAAGAGTTGGAGAGCGAAATCAATAATATGCCCTATGTAAGCGAATCTTTGGTCATCGAAGATAACGGGTTGCTTGTTGCCCTCGTCTTCCCCGACGCAGATGCTGCTCAAAAGGACGGGCTTGATGCTGCTGCTGTACTTGAAAAGATTAAAGCTTGTGTTGACGAACTCAACGCCACTATGCCCAACTATTATAAAATCGCTTCTGTGGAGATATTTCCCGAAGAATTTGAAAAAACTCCGAAGAGAAGTATTAAAAGATATTTATACCAAAGAGAACGAAAGTAATATGGAGCACACTAATAAACAAATTCAGTTTGATAAAAGTTATTTGGAGATGGCACAGGTGTGGGCCAAAAATTCCTATTGTGTCAGAAGGCAGGTAGGTGCGCTTATTGTCAAAGACAGGATGATTATCTCTGATGGCTATAATGGCACCCCTTCCGGATTTGAAAATATATGCGAAGACGATGAAGGCCATACCAAAGGTTATGTACTCCACGCAGAAGCAAATGCCATCACCAAAGTCGCAAAGTCAAGCAACAGCAGCGAAGGGGCTACTCTCTATGTGACTGCTGCACCTTGTCTGGAATGTTCCAAACTCATCATTCAAGCAGGCATCAAACGTGTGGTTTATCATGATGAGTATAGGATAACAGATGGCTTGGATCTGTTGTCGAGAGCAGGTATTGAAATATGTAAATACTGATAATATGAAAGACTATAAAGTCCTTAGAATCATACTTTGGTCTGTAGTCCTGCTTATGGCGGGAAGTGTGTTTACCCGTATGATTGATCTCAGAAGAGAACGTTCCATGCGAGTCAGTTCACACAATTGGGACAAGATAGAACTTATCTTAAACCAGATTGAGAAAAACTATGTTGATACCATTGATTATAAGTCTGTTACCGAAAATACTATACCATTAATTCTTAAAGAATTGGACCCTCATTCTCTATATCTTCCTCCGCGAGAGCTTGAAAAGGCCGAGGAGGAGCTCGAAGGTAATTTTAATGGTATAGGTATTACTTTCAACATACCTGAAGATACTGCTATAGTCATTAATGTCATCACAGGAGGCCCTTCTCAAAGGGCAGGTATTATCTCCGGGGACAGAATTATCAAGGTCAACAATCGCAATGTCGCAGGGGTCAAAATCGACCAAGATTCTTTGGTCAAAATGATGAGAGGTGCATCGGGCAGTAAAGTGCATATTGAGATGCTTCGTGAAGGGGAGATTGTCCCTTTTGATATTATCAGGGCAAGTATTCCGGTAAAGAGTGTCGATGTTGCATATATGATAAACGATACGACAGGCTATGTAAAGCTTTCTAAGTTTTCCAAAACAAGTTACCAGGAATTCAAGAAGGGTGTATCGTCACTTCTCAATGAAGGGATGAAGTATCTCATATTTGACTTGAGAGACAATACAGGGGGATATCTCGATCAGGCTCTTTTACTTTCGAATGAATTTTTAAAGAAGGGTGATTTGATAGTATATATGGAGGGGAAGCATCGTCCACGTCAGGATTTCTACGCAGATGGTAAAGGACAATGTGAGAACATCAGACTTTCTGTTCTTATTAATGAAAACAGCGCATCTTCGAGTGAAATATTTGCGGGAGCCATTCAAGATAATGACAGAGGCACTATTATTGGTCGCAGATCTTTCGGGAAGGGACTTGTCCAGGAGCCCATTAATTTTTCTGATAATTCGGGAATAAGACTTACTGTTGCTCGTTTTTATACACCTACCGGACGTTGCATCCAGAAATCCTACCATTCAGGTGGCGAAGAAGGATACAGCTATGATATTTTGCAAAGGTATCGTCATGGTGAGATGACAGTAGCCGACAGTATCCCACGCAATGATTCTCTCCGCTTCACTACAAGGGGTGGAAAGGTGGTGTACGGAGGAGGGGGTATCATTCCCGATATCTTTGTTCCCATGGATACGACCGGAGTCACAGAGCTTCTCATAAAGATTAATCGTCAATCTCTTCAGATGAGATATTCCATCGTGATGGCAGATAAATATCGCAAAGAGTTGAGGGAATGCACCAATATCAATCAACTCAATAAAGTATTGAAAACTATGGATATCGAACAGGGATTTCAGCAATATGTTTCGGACCATGGTATCAAAATCAACCAAAAGCAATGGAACGAATCCAAGGAGGTTCTTATGACTCAAGTACGGGCTTTGATAGGGAGGTATTCTTCTATGGATGATAATGCATTCTACCCCCTCATCTCCAAGATTGACAATGTAATTCAAATTGCTATTTTTGTATAAAATTTTCCAATATGAGAATAATAGAAATATTAAAAGAGAAACAAGGGAAGGATGTTTTCGTCCAAGGATGGGTAAGGACCAAAAGAGGTAATAAGAATATTGTCTTCATAGCTTTAAATGATGGTTCTACCATCAATAATATCCAGATAGTTTGCGATACTTCCCTAATTGATGAGAATCTTCTCAAAAATGTCACCACTGGTGCCTGTATAGCCGTGAAAGGAAAGTTGGTGGAGTCAATAGGAAGTGGACAATCTGTTGAGGTGCAGGCCAAAGAAATAGTATTGTATGGTACTGCTGACCCTGATAAATACCCTCTGCAAAAGAAAGGACACAGTGTCGAATTTTTAAGGGAAATAGCTCATCTACGCCCCCGTACCAATACATTCGGTGCGGTGCTGAGAATAAGGCACGCTATGGCTTTTGCCATCCATAAATATTTCAATGATAAAGGATTTTTCTATCTTCATACCCCTCTGATCACCGCCTCTGATGCTGAAGGAGCCGGAGCACTGTTCCAGGTAACCACTTTGGACCTTGATAATCCTCCGCGTACTGCTGACGGGAAAGTTGATTATACTAAAGATTTTTTCGGAAGACACACGAGCCTTACTGTAAGTGGACAGCTTGAAGGGGAGTTGGGGGCTTTGGCATTAGGTCAGATTTATACTTTCGGTCCCACATTCAGGGCAGAAAATTCCAATACTCCCAGACACCTTGCCGAATTTTGGATGATAGAACCGGAGATGGCTTTTTATGAGATTAAAGATAATATGGACCTCGCTGAAGATTTTATCAAATATCTTGTAAAATATGCTTTGGACCATTGCCATGATGATCTTCAATTTCTCAACAACATGTTCGATAAGGAATTGATAGCAAGACTTCAAGGAGTTGTAGATACCCAATTCGTACGTCTTTCTTACACGGAAGGGGTAGATATTCTTATTAAGAGCGGCGTTTCGTTCGAATATCCCGTCTCTTGGGGAATCGATCTCCAAAGTGAACACGAAAGATACCTCGTAGAGAAGCATTTTTCCAAACCGGTCATCCTTACAGATTATCCGAAGGATATTAAAGCCTTCTATATGAAGCAAAATGATGATGGTAAGACAGTCAGGGCGATGGATGTGCTTTTCCCCAAAATCGGAGAGATAATAGGGGGTTCACAGCGTGAAGAGTCCTTAGAAAAGCTTCAACATCGTATTGATGAACTTAAAATGGATCCGACAAATCTATGGTGGTATCTTGATACCAGAAGATTTGGCAGTGCACCTCATAGTGGTTTCGGACTCGGGTTTGAAAGACTCCTTCTTTTCGTTACCGGTATGTCCAATATCAGAGATGTAATTCCATTCCCCAGAACACCTAACTCAGCAGATTTTTAAACTATGTTAATTATTGGTATTGCCGGTGGCACCGGCTCAGGAAAATCAACAGTAGTCAATAAGATTACTAAATATTTCAGCAAGGGAGAGGTAGTCGTCATCCCTCAGGATTCATATTACAAAGATAGCAGCTATCTTCCCATGGAAGAGCGTCAGAAGCTCAACTTTGACCATCCTGATTCCATAGATTTTGATTTATTGGTGGGACAACTGATGGACTTAAGAAATGGGAAAGCGATAAACCAACCGGTTTATTCATATATTACCTGTTCCCGTTCCAAAACCGAAACTATCCCTGTTTATCCTGCAGAAATCATTATTGTCGAGGGTATTTTGGTGTTCACTTCGGCCAAATTGAGAAAGTTGATGGACATAATGGTCTATGTGGATGCAGATGCTGACGACAGACTTTTGAGAGTTATCAAGAGAGATACGATGGAGAGAGGTAAAAGTGTTGCCAATGTTATGGAACGCTATGAATTGACAGTAAAGCCTATGCACCTCCAGTTCATCGAGCCTTCGAAACGTTATGCCGACCTTATCGTTCCCCAGGGAGGTCACAATAAGGTCGCAATAGATATACTTATTGCTACTATTGAAAAAGCTCTTCAAAAACAGTAAAGAGAATCACGCAGGGCTCTATCTGACAATATCTTTCCATCTCATTGTACTGATAGTATTGCTTGCATACTCCATAGATGTCACTCGTAAAAAAGAGACATCTTTTGTGCTTGATTTTACCAAGCAGGAAGAACTTGAAAAGCAAATTAAGGAGCAACAGTTCAAGGATGATATAAGCGCTCAATTGGATGCTATGATAGCTGCCTCTCAGTCCAATACACCGCGTAATGCCGTAGTTGATGCCAATAAGCGACTGCGTGACGATAGGAATAAGAACCCTCAGGAAGTTTATGATGAGGCTAAAAAACTTCAGGAGAAGCTGGATGCTTCACGTCGAGAAGCAGAAGCAGCATCTGATGACAAGGAGAATATTTCTCTCAGCGAAGACCATAAGAAAGTAGACGAGGTATATTCAGGCCCATCAGTTATCTCTTATAGATTAGATGGACGAAAATCGATGTCTCTTCCGATTCCTGCATATAAATGTTTAGGTGGAGGAGATGTCTCCATCGCTATAATAGTGAATCCAAGAGGATATGTTATCGGTGTTAAAATAGTTGAGAGCGTATCATCTTCTGACGAATGCATCAGACAATATGCTCTCAATGCTGCAAGACAATCCCGGTTCACCCCTTCCGAATCTGCTCCGGAGAGACAGGGGGGAGAGATTGTTTATCGTTTTGTGGCGCAGTGATTATTCGTATTTCACCCCCATCGCTTCACATACTTTTTTAGGGATGTCTGTGTTATCCATCTTGCCTGAGAATAGTTGACTCCCTACACCTATGGAAAATACCGGTACTGCAGAACCTGAATGAGAAGAGGTAGTCCAGCCCAGTCTCGCTTCCTTGATAGCCTTATCTATCTCTTTGGATATCTTCTTATTGTTGTAATATTCTTTGGAATGATGAACTTCGTTTAGTTTGTCAAAATAGATATTGTATCCTTTTCTTCCCATAGCGAATCCACCGGTCTCATGGTCTGCTGTGACTATGATAAGAGTTTCGTCAGGATGCTTAAGGAAGAAATTGTATGCTACAGCTACTGCCTCTGAAAGGTCAATGACTTCCATGATATCGGCCTTTGCGTCATTGCCATGGGCAGCCCAGTCTATTTTTCCTCCTTCGCACATCAAAAAGAAATTTTCTCCGTTGTCAAGGAAATCAACAGCTGTCTCTACAAGGTCAGCCAATTTGATATCGCCTTCCTCCCTGTCGATAGCATATTTGTATTCTTTGCTATTCTTTCCTTCTTTGGAGAGGAAAAGCATCTTCGATGCGCTTTTTTTGGTCTTGTAATCATCAAGTCCGGCGGCAATTACATAACCATTCTTTTCAACTGAATCGTATGCAGAGGGTTGGTCATTTTTGCTGCCGTTGGGAGAGATAAATCCTCCTCCTCCGAAAAATTCAAAACCGGTAGTGGGAAGTTGAAGTGCTATATCATAATACAAGCCTCTATTTATGGCATTGGCGTAGAATGAAGCTGGAGTAGCGTGATTGATGCCAACGTTGGATGTGACACCGACTCTGTAACCTGCATCGTGGATGGTATATGCAATACTTTTGAGATTGGTCGAGTCAGGAGCGATTCCAAGAAAACCATTATTGGTTTTGTGACCTGTAGCAAGAGCAGTACCAGATGCAGATGAGCAGGTAATCATATTGGAAGCGGAAAAAGTGGTAGCCATTCCTAATACAGGGAATTGGGTGAATGATAGAGATTTACTTCCATTCACTCCATCAAGATAAGCACTATATGCCTCTGCGATGGAGACATGACTGAATCCCATACCATCTCCGATAAAATAGAAGACATACTTAGCCTTATTACTTTGAGCACTTATGGATAGACAGAACGATAAAAGTAATAGAGTTAAAAGTGTTAATTTTCTTTTCATTTATGTTTCTGATTAAAAAGATGGGTGCCCTCATGATGAAAGCACCCATCCTAAAATTAAAGTATTAATTAATAAGGTCTGATTTCTTTCTTACGTGCAGCATACATAATCTTCAAAGCAGAGCAACGACGTAACTCCTGCTTTACATCAGTCACGATACCCATTCTGGTATTCTCATCAATTTTCAAAGAGATGGTCATAAGAGCACGATCAGATTCACTACGAGCTTCACGCTCTGATGCTACGAAGTCTTTAATATCGCTTGTGGACTTGAAAGAATCGTTGAGCTGAATACGTGAATCAGTACCAAATAATTTCTGGTATTGAATAGTAGGCTCTCCGATGTAGATATAGGATGAAAGATCTTTTCTTTCGAGTTTAGCAATCTCAGTGGCTTGAGGAAGCTTTACAGTCACCATACGGTCTGTTTTACGCATACTTGTGGAGACCATAAAGAACATCAGAATCATAAATACAATATCGGGAAGAGATGCGGTGTTGATACCCGGCGTCCCACCTTTGCCTTTTCTGTTAAATTTAGCCATATTGAATCTCCTTTATTTCTTCTTTTTTACGTCTTTAGGCTCAGATTCAGATATATTTTGAGGGATAGCCTTACGAACTATCGCTTGTTTATCTTCATCCAAGTCTTTATATGCCTTTCCAAAATTTTGCATGGAGAAATCGTCACGAAGTTTATTGAAAGCTTTAACCAGGACATCCTGAACTTCAATATATTTATTGTAACTTGTGGAACGGTCATTCTGAAGAGAGATAACTCCTTCAGAGACTGAATATTCTCCAAAACCCTCGATATCGATAACCTTATGTGAGGAGAGTTTGTCGCTACCTGATGGATTGGTGATAAAATCGATAACAATATTTTCAAGCTGGCTAACATCAGAAATGTACTGTCCTCCGGCAAAGACGTTATCTCTTGAATTGATATTTACTTCCACAAGGTTACGACGGTTGAGCTTCGTGTCTTCTACTTTCTGATCCTTTTCAGGCATAGGGGGAAGACGACGGGAAAGACCTTGTTCAGGGTCCATAGTGGAGACCATCAGGAAGAAGATCAACATCAGAAAAGAGATATCTGCCATTGAACCTCCGTTTATTTCGGGTGTTTTTTTACTTGCCATACGATTAACGTTTCTGAATCATATTTCTTATACCGCCGACAATAAGTGCCAAGAAAGCTGCTGAGAACAATTCATAGACCATTATTAAAAGCATGTCGGTCATTTTGAAAGTAGCAGCGCTAGGCTGTATTGCAAGATTAACGGGGAAAACAGTTCCGCTTGCCAGAAGATAAGCACTACCTACGAGTAATACTGCAATACCAAAAATAATCCCTACTTTCTTGAGAACTTTGGGATTTTTGACCATTCCTACTATAGCAAGAACAATCAATAGAATAATGGACACAAAAACCATGAGATATGCCCACCATATCAGCCCATCCACCATTGAGAGATGGGACATAATCCAACCCATATTAATGATGGAAAAATCAGTATTGCTACTTTGAACATAGAACAATACGATAATAACTCCAGAGAACACTAATAGGGAATAGAGTAATATTTTTAAAAATTTAGACATATCTAAAATTACTTATTTTGATATTTAACTATCATATCAACTAATGAGATGGAAGAATCTTCCATAGACATCACGATGGAGTCAACTTTGGAAATAAGATAGTTGTAGAACAATTGAAGGATAATAGCTGCGATAAGACCGCCTACAGTGGTGATAAGGGCGACTTTCATACCTCCTGCTACCAAGGTCGGGCTGATATCACCGGCTGCCTGAATCTCATCGAATGCCTGAATCATACCGATAACTGTTCCCATAAATCCCAACATAGGTGCGATAGATATGAAAAGGGTAATCCAAGAAAGTCCGCTTTCAAGCTGAGACATCTGAACAGAACCATAACTTACAACTGTTTTTTCAACAGTCTCGACTCCCTGATCCATACGGAGCAATCCCTGGTAGAAAATGGAAGCGACAGGTCCACGAGTATTGCGACATACTTCTTTGGCTGCTTCAACACCACCTGTATTGAGAGCTTCGTCAACTTTGGCAAGGAGCTTTTCCGTATTGGTTGATGCCATGTTGAGGTAAATAATTCTTTCGATAGCAATAGCAAGACCTAAGATAAGACAGGCAATGATTGTAGCCATAAAGCCGGCGCCACCTTCGATAAATTTGGTCTTAATAGCCTGATGAATAGGAACTTCAGCAGGAGCCTCTTCAGCTTGAGGAGTGGCTACTGCAACTTCTTCGGTAGCCTCGTTGTTGACTACTTCGTCAGTTTGAGCTGATGCGTATTGTGCAGTAAAAGTCAATAGACCGAGAACTGCAAAAAACATGAAAAATTTTTTCATAAATTTTCTTGAGAGATTAATTATTAAACAAATTATTAATTAGTTATAGTCTTTTTACAAATAACTGCCAAATTTAGGAAATATTTTTCATATCACAACTACTCTTTATCGATTTCCCCACAGATATTTTTGGCTAACATTTGGGTAACATCCCTGTTGTCAGGGCATTGTCCCAATAAAAAATATAATTTGGCAACAGCAGCTTCTATGGTACAATCATATCCACTGATAACTCCGGCATTTTTGAGAGCCTGGCCTGTGGCATAAGTATCCATATTGACCTTACCTGCCTGACACTGTGTGATATTGAGGAAAATGATACCTCTTCGGACTGCTTGTGTGATGTCATTTATAAACCAATTGTCTGTCGGTGCATTACCTGAGCCGAAAGTTTCAAGGATCACAGCTCGAAGTCCGTCAATATGAATAATGGTCTCAAAAACATTCTTGCTGAGACTTGGAATGATTCTCACAATGGCAATATTTGAATCTAATTGTTTGTTTACACATAGTTTTTTCCCCCATTGGGATGGATAATTGATATAGGCCTGATTGTATTTGATATGAATCCCAATATCGGCCAGCGGTGGATAATTTGCGGAGATGAATGCTCTGAAATTTTCAGCATTATATTTGGATGTCCTGTTCCCTCTGTAAAGTTCATTCTCGAAGAAAACACTTACCTCAGGAACCATAGGCTTGCCGTCTTGCCTGGTCGCAGCAGCTATCTCTATCGAGGAGATGAGATTTTCCTTACCATCCGTTCTGAGCACTCCAATGGGAAGCTGGCTGCCGGTAAAAACTACAGGTTTTTCGAGATTGCCAAGCATAAAACTCAAGGCAGAGGCTGAATAAGACATCGTATCAGTGCCGTGGAGTATGACAAATCCATCGTAGAGATTATAATTGCGTTCGATAATCTGGGCAAGTGTGACCCAAAAAGTGATGTTGACATCGGAGGAATCTATGATAGGGTCAAATGAATAGGTGTCGATGGAGTAGCCGAACTTCTTTAACTCTGGAACCTCTTCAGAAATTTGGGAAAAATCGAAAGGTCTCAGTGTGAGAGTAACAGGATCTTGTCTCATCCCAATGGTCCCTCCGGTGTAGATTAATAAAATCGATCTTTGTGCCATAGTGTAAAGTGTTATCTCAGATTAAAAAGTGTTTGTGCATTGGAGGTGGTTATCTCATCCACCTCTTTGAGAGAGATTCCTTTGATCTCTGCTATCTTTTCAGCCACGATGCAAATATAAGAAGATTCGTTTCTCTTTCCACGAAAAGGTGAGGGGGTAAGCCATGGTGAATCGGTCTCTATCACAATATCTGAAATGGGGATTTTCCTCAGAACATCAGCGATGCCGGCATTTCGGTAGGTAATGACCCCACCTATGCCTATTTTGAAATCTCCGTATGTCTTAATTCTTTGATAGGTCTCATAACTACCGGAAAAGGCATGGAATGTCCCTCTGAGGGGAAGTTTGCGAGGTTTTAAACTGTCGAAAATAGCGAAAACATCATCCATGGCATCACGTACATGGATGATAACAGGCAAATTTCTTTCTCCGGCGATAATCAGCTGGCGTAGGAAAACTTCCTTTTGCTGCACCATAAACTCTTTTGACCAATGTCCGTCTAATCCTATCTCTCCGATAGCCACAAAAGGATAATCATCAAGATGTGTAGTGACAAAATCAAGTTGTGTCCTCCAATCATCTCCTACAGATGTGGGATGAAGACCAATGGCAGGATAGGCTTTGCCCGGTAATCTGCCAGTGCATTCCATCATCTTGGCGTGATATGTAGAATCAATACCCGGGAAAATAAAATTACTCACACCTGCAGTCAAGGCACGAGATACGACTTCATCGAAGTCTTCATCAAAAGCAGAATCGTAGAGATGGGTGTGAGTGTCAATCATTATTTTACAAAGAATCTTCCGTTAGTATCAGTCCATATTCTCCCTTCAAGCTCAAGTTCGGTAATGTTTTGAATAACATCTCGATAGTCAGCTGCTACACTTTCTATAATGGCTCCGATGTCCTTGGAAGAATCGGATGATAAAGCTACTAATATTTTTCGTTTAATATCTCCATCGCTTTCAAAAAATAGTGTGCCGGGGGGATTTGTCTGTATTGTGGGGGATGAATCCCATCCCAAAACAGAAATGACGGAAGAAACTTTCTCTGAGATGATATTTGCGATATTATCTTTAATGAGAAGATTGCAACCTACTGAATATCTGTCGTTAACTCTCCCGGGTACGGCAAAAACTTCTCTGAAGTATGAATAGGCCATCTTTGCAGTAATCATCCCACCCCCTTTTTCTTCTGATTCGATAAGAATGGTCGCATCAGAAATCCCTGCAATTATCCTGTTGCGACGGATGAAATTGAGTTTCTCGGGTGATGTGGCTCTTGGAAAATCTGAAATAATCCCTCCGCAATTCAACATTCGGGCAGCTGCTCCCCGATGGGCGGTAGGGTAAATGGTGTCAAGACCGGTAGCCATAATGCCGATAGTCGGAATACCATATTCCAATGCGGTGTTATGAGCACAGATGTCCACTCCGTAGGCCAGACCGCTCACTATTATGGGAGGGATGTCAAGATTGGCAAATTGTTTGATTATCGCTCTACATTGATTAACCCCATATGGAGTAACTCTCCTTGTCCCCACTATAGAGACTATCCTCCGGGGATTGAGGTCGCAGTTGCCCTTATAATATATGATGATGGGGGCATCGACACATTCCCGCAGTCTTACGGGGTAATCAGCATCCTTGATATATAGTATTTTAACGCCATATTTCTCAGCCCACTGCACTTCCCCGGCTGATTGTTCCAGATAATATGGATTCAGGATATCGTCGGGGAAATGAGAATGTTTCCCAAACATATCTTCAAGTTCTCTCCTGCTAAGAGAGAAAATGGCACTTGGGGTAGGAACAAGTTCAATGAGCTGCTTCGCTTTATCGCAATGAAAATAAAATATCCTGCTAAGTGCGCAAGCATAAACTACCTCTCCGTATTTCATGGAGCCAAGATAATTGAAGCTTGGTATTTTGAAGATACAGAAACAGAAAAATAAAATATGGAAACGGAAAAATAAATTCTAAAAAAGCGTCAGATTATCAGCATGGCATCTCCGTAGGTGCCAAAACGATATCCCTCTTTGAGAGCCACTTTATAAGCCTTCATCACATACTCATATCCTCCAAATGCAGCAGCAGTCATCAGCATTGTAGAAAAAGGAAGATGGAAATTGGTAACTAATGCAGAAGGAATGGAAAATTGATAGGGAGGGAAAATAAATTTATTGGTCCAGCCGGTGAAAGGCTTTACTTCTTGAAGAGTGGTGACAGGAGTCTCAAGTGCCCTGGCCACAGTAATGCCGACAGAAAATATCTTATGACCATTGGCTTTGGCAGAATTGATCTTATTGGCAGTCTCTTCCGATATGAAGACTTGTTCTGAATCCATCTTGTGTTTAGAGAGATCTTCCACATCTACGGTGCGGAAGTGACCAAGTCCCATGTGAAGAGTCAGAAATGTGCTTTCAACACCTTTTATTTCCATCCTTTTGAAGAGTTCGCGTGAGAAGTGAAGACCGGCTGCCGGACATGCTACCGCACCTTCATTTTTAGCGAATATAGTCTGAAAACGCTCTGTGTCTATCTCTTCTGCAGCAGGACGTATCCATTTGGGAACTGGTATCTCGCCAAGATGGTAAAGGGTTTGTTTGAATTCTTCGTAGGGACCATCGTATAGAAATCTCAATGTTCTGCCGCGTGAGGTGGTGTTGTCAATCACTTCGGCTACCAAAGCATCATTCTCTCCGAAATAAAGTTTATTGCCAATTCTGATTTTTCGAGCAGGATCTACAAGCACATCCCACAGACGTTGTTCAGTGTTTAATTCTCTAAGGAGAAATACTTCAATCTCAGCTCCTGTTTTTTCCTTATTGCCTTTGAGTCTTGCAGGAAACACTTTGGTGTCATTAAAGACAAACACATCGCCTTCGTCGCAATAGTTAATAATGTCCTTGAAAATTTTGTGTTCTATGGCACCGTTTTTCTTGTGGAGAATCATCAGACGGGATTCGTCTCTGTATTCGGTGGGGTATTTTGCTATCTGATCGTGTGTCAGATTAAAATTAAATTGTGATAACTTCATATAACGCTTATACGAATTATTTCTATAAAAGTTTCAAGGAAGGATATTTTTTATTGAAAAAGTTGGTCAGAATCTTGTAAAGTGAAAGCATTTTCTATCCTGAAATGTCCTGAAGCGGTGCGTATGAGTGATGTCAGGTGGGCTCCGCTTTCCAAAGCAATTCCAATGTCTCGGGCAAGTGCTCTGATATAGGTCCCTTTGCTGCATTCGATTCGAACCTTTAGTGTAGGAGAGGTAAAATCCAGCAATTCGATATCGAAGATATTGATAGTGGAAGTTTTGAGTTCTACCTCTTCTCCCAGACGAGCTTTTTCATAGGCACGCATACCATCTATGTATTTGGCGGAGTAGATGGGGGGAAGTTGCAGTTGCTCTCCTATGAAATGAGGAAGTATCTCTTTGATTTTGGCAGTGGTAATGTGTTCAAAAGGATAAGTGGCATCAATCTCCTTTTCAAGGTCAAATGAAGGGGTTGTGGCGCCGAATGTAATCTCGGCGATATATTCTTTCCTTTCAGACTGTAGCTTTTCGGCTTGCTTGGTGGCCTTTCCTATGCAGATGGTCATAATGCCGGTAGCTAATGGGTCGAGAGTGCCGGCGTGTCCTACTTTGATGTTTTTCTGGTGGAAATAATGTTGGAGTCTGAACTTGAGCTTGCGCACCAAATCTGCTGAAGTCCATTCCAGAGGCTTGTCCATGACCAAAACTATCCCATCTGGATAATCTTCCATTTGCCCCGAAAGAGGAGCAAGATTGCTCTTGTCAATAATCAGATAATTACCTTCCATCAGATTATTTGCAGGGGATTTTGTCGATTCTCCTCTGATGTCTGCCCCCTTCAAAACCTGTATTGAGGAATACCTTAACTATCTCTTCGGCTTCTTTGATGGAGATAAACCTGGCCGGAAGAGAGAGAATGTTGGCGTCATTGTGTCTGCGGGCAAGAGATGCCAATTCAGTGTTCCAGCACAGTGCAGCTCTTATGTGAGGATGTTTATTGAGTGTCATGCTTATACCATTGCCGGAGCCGCAGAGTGCTATTCCCAAATCTACTTCTTTATTTTCCACGCTTTTGGCCAATGGATGAGCGACATCGGGATAATCCATACTCTCAGTGGAATGTGTACCAAAATCCTTAACTTGATATCCGAGTTGGTCAAGAAAAGAGATTAATTGCTCTTTCATTTCATATCCTGCGTGATCAGCAGCTATCCCTATTATCATAATGAATATATTTATTGTTTTGTAATAATTGCAGCGAAGCCGCCTCCATCAGCCAAATGAATGGTAAGCATATCCCCTTTATGTATGGTCTGGGTATGGAAGGAAGCATCGATGGCACAGCGTGAAACATTCGGGCCATCAGACAAACTCTCCATCTGGTAATCAACTCCTTCTTCGAGGAAATCAAGAGTAAAGGAAAAATCGTGGGCATTATGTCCAGCCATGGCACCGACATACCACTTATCTGATTGACGACGTGCAATGGCAAGATATTCTCCGATTTTTGCATCCAAAGCAACAGTAGTGTCCCACACTGTAGGGATGCGTGAAATGAAAGAAGTGAACTCAGGAGCGCGATAATAATTGGAAGGGGTATCGCTTAACATCTGGAGAGGACTTTCGTATACTATATACATGGCCGCCTGATGAGCGCGTGTCCCCTGGCTCATCGGACGATTGAAATTAATGACAAAATCTTTTTCGGAGGCATTGAGCGTGGCACCGGGGGTAAAATCCATGGGACCTGCCACCATCCTGGTAAAAGGGAGGATTAAATCGTGTTCAGGGGTAATATCCCTCGACCATTTATTGGACTCAAGTCCGCGAACTCCCTCAAAAGAGAGGACATTGGGGTATCTCCGTTGAAGCCCGGAAGGTTTGTATGCGCCATGAAAATCGACCAGCATATGTCTGTCAAAAGCACATTTTGCCACTTTCTCATAATAATTCACCATATCTTGGTCGATTCGTTGCATAAAATCGACTTTGATTCCTTTCACTCCCCATTGCTCGTAGAGGTCTAAAATGCCGTCGATATCTTTGTTTAGCGGACCCCACAATGTCCATAGTATCACTCCTACATTGTGTTTTCTGCCATATTCGATAATTTCTTGAAGATTCAGCTCAGGATTGGAGGATTTAATGTCCGTAGTGGAAGCAGACCAGCCTTCGTCGAGAATTATATATTCAAGTGCATACTTGGATGCAAAATCGATATAATATTTGTATGTATCTGTATTGATTCCTGAGACAAAATCAACGCCATCGATATTCAGTGCATTCCACCAATCCCATGCTACCTTCCCTGGTCGAATCCAATCGACATCCTTCTGCTTGCATTCAGACGCAAGTTGATAGGTGAGATAATTATTAAGAAGCGAAGCATCATCCCGGTCGATAGTGAGCAGACGCCAAGGGTAGGAGCGTGATGGGGAAGTACGCGCGATATAGTCTTCTGTAGATATGACTTTTTGATTGCGGTCAGATGTCTCCACGACCTTTTTGACCACGTGGGGGAATCGGGCAGTGAGAGTGTTCCCATTAGTACCATATAGCACCATATTGGGATAATCGCTCAGGTCAGTCTCGGTAAAGACCATAACAGTACCTTTGGGGGAGCGAAGATATATTGGAAGATATCCATACCTCTCGTTCTCTATCTTCTCTATGGGAAGTTCTTCAAATTTGGCTTCGAAGTGGGAGAGATAATTGGCGGGAGACTCATCAGGAAAGAAGGCAGTACAGCATTGAGAAAAGTTGAGTTCAAGCATTTCTGATTCTACAATTGCTTCTTGGCCGTCAGAGAAATCGGTGACAAATCGATATGCTACCCCATTGTCATAAGCACGGAAAATTATAGAAAATCCTTTCCTGAAGTGCAGGCGCAACTCGTGATATTTATCTCTAAAAGTGCGATATTTGGTAGGGACTACTGCGAATCCAGGATTATCTACATTTTGAGTGGTGACTTTTATTACTGAATTTTTCTCCCCCGGGAGGGTATTGTGTGACCTGATATTTATAGAAATAGGACTATCGATGAGCAATGACTCGGACAGATAGGAGACAGAATACCTTACACCTTTGTCCACTATGACATTGACAGATATTTTCCCGTCCGGAGAAGTAAGGATATAATTTTTGGCGGTAGATGAAAACAGAGAGGAAAATAATAATAAAGTGACAATGAAGAGTCGATTCATAACCGAATTATTTAGATTGACAAATGTAGGTAATTTCTAAAAAGCACCTATATTTGCAGAAGTTTTTTTTAAAATCTTCAAATGTCAAAACACCAACGGGTTCTGGTCACCGGTGCCACCGGTTATATTGGCTCCCACACTATCGTTGAGTTGGTAAATGCCGGTTATCAAGTGGTAGGAGTGGACGATTTCAGTAATTCATCATCTGATGTCCTCAAAGGTATTAAAGCGATTGTCAAACAAGATATTCCTTTTATGGAGGTAGATTGCAGTGACAGAGATGCTTTTTCCAAAGTTTTTGAAAAATATCCTGACATAGCTGCTGCCATTCATTTTGCTGCTTTTAAAGCTGTAGGAGAAAGTGTTCAAAAACCGATTGCATATTTTAGAAATAATCTCTCTTCACTGCTCAATCTGATAGAGCTGATGAATAAATGCAACACTAAAGCAATAGTTTTCTCTTCATCCTGCACTGTATATGGTGATCCGGATACTAAAGATCTTCCTGTGAAAGAGACTGCACCCACCAAGCCTGCGACTTCTCCTTATGGGCGCACCAAACAGATGAGTGAAGATATATTGAGAGATTGCGTAAAAGCATACAACGATTTAAAAGTCATAGCTCTGAGATACTTCAATCCTATCGGCTCACACCCCTCCTCTCTCATAGGAGAACTTCCAATAGGGGTACCGCAAAATCTTATTCCATATATTACTCAGACGGCGGCAGGCCTTCGCAAAGAATTAAATATTTTCGGCAATGATTACGACACCCCGGATGGCACTTGTATTCGTGATTACATCTATGTAGTAGATCTGGCGAAAGCTCATGTTGCTGCTGTTGGTAGGATGCTTAATGTCTCTGATTCAGACAGATTTGAAGTTTTCAATCTTGGTACAGGAGTAGGAGTCTCTGTTCTACAGCTTGTGCAGGATTTTATCAAGGTCACCGGTGTAAATCTTCCCTACAAATTTGCGCCACGCAGACCGGGGGACGTTGTCAAAGTATGGGCTGACCCTGAAAAAGCCAACAAAGTCTTGGGGTGGAGGGCTGATACACCGCTTTCAGATGTTCTGATTTCTGCCTGGAATTGGGAAAAAAAGATAAGAGAGATTAAATAGCCGAGCACTGCATGGACCAAAGTTTTAAAAGATATATCAAAGAACTGCTCCTGAAAGAGGATGAAAGATACAGACTGATTCAGTTGGGCTTTTTCAGTGATATAGATACCGAGGTCGACTTTATATGTAAATATTTTCAAATAAAAGAGGGAGAGGGATACCCTGAGTGGAAATCAAGGATTTTGAGAGAATACTACAGGACGAAGGGATTCAGTCTCTTTTGTCGTAACCATATCGACGATATCCATTTTGAGAAAGTGGTTAAAAGTCTTATGGGCGAATCCCTATATGATTTGTTCAAAAGTGCACCTCTTAGCGATACCGACAAGTATCTGGCTCTTTCCGGAGATACTCTGACTTTCTCTTTGAGTGACGAGATGTTCGATCTTCTTTATTACTCGCGTTTCTCAAATATTAGTTTTTTCGGAAGCACGAAGGACCTGAAATCTTTCTGCGGCGAAGTCGTAGCCGATGCTTATCCATTGGGAGAGCCCTATATCGTGGATGAACTTAAAAAGAATGTCAACTTTTATTGGAGTAAAGTCTATCTGAAGCTCAGACCTATGGTGGCAGGATTTAGTTATAAAATATCCGGTACTATAGATGAAGGCCGCCTGCACGATATGTGGAGCGATGCCTGCTGTACTCTCAACACTGCAGTAGTTCAGGACAAATTGGAGCATCCAACGACAGCCAAGGCCATTATTTCCTATGCCGCCGGGATTATTAAGAATAAGAATAAAGAATTGCTCAGAGCCAGAAAGAAGCAAAATGTCGATATCGATGCTGTAAGTTACAATATGGCGGCAGAAGATGACAAAAATGTTTTTGACGATACTTCTCTAGTTTTCTCAGAAAATCCGTCACAATCTGACAAAATCTGCAATTATATTGACGTCAATGACAGTGAGTCTGTAAGAAGTTTTATGGTAGTGGTGCTTTACAATCAATCTCATCCTCTTCATAACAGACTTGTGGATGGATATCAGGATAAAGTGAAGATTCTTTTTGAACACTACCTCGATAATCTTTCTTATGAAGAGTTGGTGAATAAATATTTTGGCACAATGACTCCTTCAGAGATGAAACGCTCTTCTGCCAAGATGAGACAGGATGTCAAAAGGCTTAAAGAGCGGTTGGTGGTCAAGTTTAACGATATGATTAAAGAAGAATCTAGATAATGAATCACGAGCATTACGATATAGAAGAATTGTCGAGATATTTTCTCAACAGGATGTCTCCGGAAGAGGAAACCGCTCTTCAGGAGCATTTGGAGAAATGTCCGAAGTGTCGCAAGAGTCTCGCTGATCTGAGAACTCTTCATGCTCAATTCTCTGACATTGACTCGCTGAAAGAATCTCAAACCACCTTTGTAAAAGTCGTGTCATCTTTTGCATTTCGTGTAGCAGCTATCATCATAGTAGTAGTGATTGTCGGTGTGGCTCTATTCAAATGGGGCTCCTCCCAAACTCGCAATTCACTTCCCACCCAGATGCAAATCAATGAAGGCAAAGATCCCAAACAAGTATTTGATATCGATTCTTGCAATGTCAGTGATACACTCATGGCAAAGCAGATAATAGATAGTGCCAAGTAGCGAAAATTTTCTTTCCTTTGCACATTCATATTAATTCACATCATTATGGAGATAACAGCTCAGGTCATCGCCGATCATCTCAACGGCGAAATAATAGGAGACCCAAATGTCAAAGTATCATCAGTAGCCAAAATAGAGTCGGGAAAGCAGGGTAACTTGTGCTTTCTCGCAAATCCTAAATATGAGCACTATCTCTATTCAAGCAATGCGAGTATCATACTGGTCAACAAATCTTTTGAGCTAAAAGACAATATTGCTCCCACTGTCATCAAAGTGGATAATGCTTACGAAGCTATAGCTTCTCTTCTCGATTTGCTCAATACTCTCAAGTCGGAGAGAAAAAGAGGCCATGCACTCTCTTCTCACATTGCCTTTTCTGCAAAAATAGGCAAGAGGGTATATGTAGGAGATTCCGCATTCATCGGCAAAAAGACATCAATCGGGAAAGGCACTCAGATCTATCCTCAGGTTTTCGTCGGAGATAATGTGACTATCGGAGAAGATTGCATCATCTATCCCGGGGTCAGAATATACCAGGGATGTAAGATAGGCAATGGCTGCATCATTCATGCAAATGCAGTTATAGGGTCAGATGGATTTGGATTTGCCCCCACGCAGGACGGCACTTACAAAAAAATACCCCAGACTGGTATTGTGACTTTGGAAGATAACGTAGAGATAGGTGCCAATACCGTAGTCGACAGAGCCACTATGGGTACCACCCTGATAGAGAGTGGCGTTAAAATAGATAATTTGGTTCAGGTAGCTCACAATGTGGTAATAGGTGCCAACACAGTGATAGCAGCCCAATCAGGAATAGCAGGGTCTTCCAAACTTGGACATTCCTGCATGATAGGTGGTCAGGTAGGGATTTCTGGTCATCTTCAAGTAGCTGCACACACATCTATGTGTGCCCAAAGTGGTCTGATAGGAAATGTCAAAGAGGAAGGTAAAGTCTTTTTTGGTACACCTGCCATCGATCACGCCCTTTATATGAGAGCATATGCGATTTTTAAAAACAATGCCAAAAAATAGTACTACATTTGCGCGACATTTACGAATTAAAATAAAGAGAGAGACGCAGAATGCAGGATAATCAAAGGACAGTCAGGAAAAAATATCATTTTGAAGGGAAGGGACTTCATTCAGGATTGAAAGTAAATATGGATATCGAACCTGCCCCTGTCAACACGGGAATCAGATTTTTAAGAAAAGATATCAACAGTGAAGCATATATTCCGGCAATAGTCGATTATGTTACTCATACTCAGAGAGGTACTACCCTAGAAAAAGGTGATGTCAAGATTTCTACTCTAGAACATGTTCTTTCGGCACTTTGGGGGCTTGGTGTAGATAATGCAGTAATCAGCATTGATACATTTGAAGTACCCATATTGGATGGAAGTGCCAAGCCTTATACCGATGCAATCAATGCAGATGGTCTTTTGGAACAAGAGGCTCCGAGGGTTTATTATCAAGTCAGCGAGAAGATTGAACTGGAAGACGAAAAATCAGGCTCGAAACTTACCATCTTACCTGACGACCACTTCTCAGTAGACCTCACCATAGATTATAATTCCAAAGTGCTGGGACTTCAGACTGCTTCATACGATAAACATACTGATTACTCAAGTGAGAT
>CAYMAX010000010.1:0-36436 GCA_964388595.1 uncultured Muribaculaceae bacterium | reverse complement strand
CTTACAATTATCAGAAACGACCCGAATACACTCGAAATATGATAGGAGCGAAGTTCGGTTATTCATGGCCTGGAAAGAACAGAACTCTCTATTACCAAGTCAATCCTCTACAGATAAATATTGTCAACATGTCCAATGTGAGTGCTTCATTCATCGAATCACTTAAAAATCCATTTGTTCGTGAGACATACAAAAATCACTTCGAGTTTGGTAGTGGATTCGTTTTTTCCTATGCCTCCGACCCTTCCGGCAATGCTCTCAAATCCAATTTTAAAGCCAATCTCTCTGTCGATATAGCAGGTAACCTCATTAGTGCCTTCAACAAAGTTATGCCTTCTGATTCTCTCGGACACCGTTTGGTGTGGGGGTCTCCTTATTCTCAATTTGTACGTACAGAACTTTCTCTGGTATATACATGGAAATTCGGCAAAAACAAGAAACAGGCACTTGCAGTCAGGGCATTGGGAGGTGTAGGATATGCCTACGGCAACTCCACCACTATGCCTTTTGAACGCCTTTTCTGGGGAGGTGGTTCCAATAGTTTACGCGGATGGGCTGCCAGAAGTATCGGCCCAGGCTCTGCTGCGATGGACACTACTTTCAGTATCCCGAATCAGACGGGAGATATGCGACTGGAAGCCAATATAGAATATCGTTTCCCCATCGTTTGGCTCCTCTATGGAAGTGTTTTCTTCGATTGGGGCAATGTGTGGAATATAGAAAGGGCAGGTCAGACCAAGACGGACGATTCATATTTCACTTTCAAAAACATGTTCAAGACATCAGCCTTCAATACAGGTTTGGGGCTGAGGGTAGATATCAAATTCGTCGTCATACGTTTTGACTGGGGTATCAAATTGTATGACCCCTTATATCAGTCATGGAAGCCTTTCAAATCTTGGTTTGCCAAAGGAGGTTCGGCTTTCCAATTTGGTATCGGATATCCATTCTAAATAGCTTTGCGATATCTGATAATATCGCTATCGAATAAACTTTTTGCTATCAGTTAACTATTCAAAATCGCTTTACGGATAGGTATCAGTGCTTGCAACAGAGACTCGAGCAGAGCGAGTGGGAGCATGTTGCTGCCATCTGATTTGGCCTCCTCGGGGCGAGGATGTGTCTCTATGAAAAGACCATCTGCACCCGCTGCAATACCTGCTTTGGCGATGGTTGAAATCAGTGCCGGACGACCACCTGTGACACCTGATGCCTGATTGGGCTGCTGGAGAGAGTGAGTGACGTCGAGAACTACGGGATAGCCAAAACTCTGCATTGTGGGTATGGACCTGAAGTCGATGATAAGGTCAGTGTACCCAAATTGAGTGCCCCTTTCTGTAAGAATTATCTTGTTGTTGCCACAGTGAGAGACTTTTTCAGCAGCAAATCTCATCGATTCAGGGGAGAGGAATTGTCCTTTTTAGATATTGACATATTTTCCTGTCTTGGCTGCGGCTTCAAGCAGGTCGGTCTGACGACAGAGAAATGCAGGTATTTGAAGCACGTCCACCTGGTATTTGGCAGCCATAGATGCCTCTTCAGGAGCGTGAATATCAGTAAGAATAGGGATTTTATAGTCTTCTCTTATACTTTGCAAGATGGCCAATCCAGCTTCGTCTCCAATCCCGGTAAAAGAGTCGTATCTTGAACGGTTGGCCTTTCTGTAGGAAGATTTGAAAATAAACGGAATGGAATATTTCTCGCAAAGTTCCTTAATAGTCAAGGCTGTAGAGCGGGTTATCTCCTTGTTTTCTATAACACAGGGACCTGCTATCAGAGTAAACATTTTCTGTTTGAGATCTATCATTATTTTGTATTCTTATCTTTTGGATGCCAGCGACGTTCCTGGCGTGATTTTATTTCAGATTCTTTTGGGTTTTCCCCGGGGGTGTAAAAGGTGGTGCCAATAAGAGAGTCGGGCAAAAATTGCTGTTCTACAAAATTGCCTTTAAATGAATGGGCATACTTGTAATCCTGCGAATATCCAAGGTCTTTCATCAGCTGGGTAGGGGCGTTTCTCAAATGAAGAGGTACAGGAGAATTGTCCCCTTCGGAGACAAGGGAAGCAGCTTTATCGATGGCTGTGATGGCAGAATTGCTTTTGGGAGAAGTGGCAAGATAAATAGCACATTCTGAGAGAATTATCCTTGCTTCAGGCATCCCTATCTTATGAATGGCATCGAAAGTAGACTGAGCCAGCAGCAGTGCGTTGGGATTGGCCAAACCAATATCTTCAGCTGCCAAAATCACCATCCTTCGTGCTATGAATAGGGGGTCTTCTCCACCTACAAGCATTCTTGCCATCCAATAGACTGCTGCGTCGGGGTCAGAACCGCGAAGACTCTTGATAAAGGCAGAGATAATATCGTAATGCATTTCTCCTCCTTTATCATACATGGCGATGTTTTCCTGAAGTTTTTCACCTACCAGGGTATCTGTGATGTCGATTTGCTCATCTTCACCAAAAGAATTGACCACTATTTCGAGGATATTGAGCAATTTACGTGCATCTCCACCTGAAAAACGATATAGGGCAGCCTTCTGAGATACTTTTATTTTTCTTTTGCTAAGATATTTATCCTGAGTCAATGCACGCTCCAAAAGTTTATCTAAATCATTGACACCTAATGATTTAAGAACATATACCTGACATCTGGAAAGGAGAGGGGTTATCACTTCGAAGGAAGGATTCTCAGTTGTGGCACCGATTAATGTCACAACTCCCGTCTCAACAGCCCCGAGAAGGGCATCCTGCTGTGATTTTGAGAATCTGTGAATCTCATCTATAAATAAAATCGGAGACCCGACGGCAAATATCGAATTGGACTTTGACTTTTCGATAATCTCGCGAATATCTTTGACACCTGAACTTATGGCCGACAGAGTGTAAAATTCGCGTTTGAGTTGAGAAGCAATAATCCCCGCAAGTGTGGTTTTACCAACACCGGGAGGTCCCCAAAGGATGAATGATGAGATATTTCCGGTATCTATCATCGTCCTGAGAACAGCACCTGGGCCGACAAGATGTTCCTGGCCTACAAATTGGTCAAGGGAGTGGGGTCTCATCCTTTCGGGTAGTGGTGCGATATTGCTATTTAACATAATATAAATTGTGTCTAAAAGACTCTAAAAGTTTATTTTGTGCTCTGGCTCTTACCAAGTTGTGTTGCGGGTATTTGATTTTATAGTATCTGTCCCCGTCTATATAATCCATTAGAAATCTTAAAACTTGTTCGAATGTAATGTAAATTGCTGAAAAAGGAAGATATTTCTCTTCTATATCAGTCAGAAAAGTTTTGGTCTGTGATAAATATCCTTTAAGGTAAGCATCGTATAGTTCTACATTCATACCTACATTATCAAGATTTGAATCATCTTCGCTTCCAGTATTGGTGTATGAACGTATTGCATCGCCGAAATCATAAAGACATGGCGATCTGAGCACTGTATCAAGGTCTATGACACACAGTACTTGAGAATCTTTGGAAAACAGGATATTGCTGATTTTGGTGTCATTGTGGGTCACTCTCAATGGAATGTCTCCTGTCTCTATAAGATTGTAAAAAGAAAGCATCTCTTCTCTTCGAGATTCTATCCATCCTATTTCAGTTTTCAGGTCCTTTGCACGTCCGACTCTGTCAGCAGCCAGTATTTCGTCCCATTGATGGTACCTGAACCTGATATTGTGAAATCCTGGCAAAGTGTCGACCAATTCTTCAGTAAAATCGGACATCATGGACTGAAAACGTCCTATACCGATGCCCCCTTGCTCTGCCAAATACGCATTGGAAGCACTTGTATAAGTGACTGTGTCCTGAATATAGAGAGTCATAACCCAATAATCTCCCTCATTATCAAGATAATAGAGACCTCCTTCTAAAGTGCGAATAAGTGTCAGAGATTCTCTCAACTGGTCACCGCCTGCAGCCGATATTTTGTATTTGAGATGATTGGTCACTTTCAAAATATTCTCTACCATTCCGGGAATATTCTTGAAAATGGAAGAATTCTTACGCTGCAATATGAATTTCTGGGGAGTTGTAGTATCGACGATGTATGTATCGTTGATAAATCCTTCTCCTAAAGTATTAACTTCCAAAACTTTATAATGGATATCAAATCTTGAGGCTATGGCTTTTAATTCATCCGATGTCTTCATAAAAAAAGGGTTATTTGAATTGAACCAACCAGTCGGCTATTATCTGAAGAGCTTCAGGTGAGAAAGTCTCTTCTATCGTAGGATATTCGTCCGGTGACCCAGTTCCTGCATGTTGAAAAAGATGATTTAGTCCATTGAGATATTTGACTGTCACATTGGGATTGCCTGAAGTAGCCTTCAAGATGGCAGGAAGATTGAGGTCTGCGGGGACTTGAAGATCTTTAGTACCATCAAGTGCCAGAATGGGAACTTTAATCTTGGAGAGGTCATCTTGAGGTGAATATTTGATGAAAAAGTAAAGCCAAGGGTCAGTCATGACTGATATCTGTTGGTCAAGTAGTTTGCCTTTCAGATTGGCTGTCATCGGATTGGATGTGTAAAAAGCGCGCAACTGTTCTTTGAGGGTATTATCCACAGAATCAGATGCGATGACGATGTCATATACCTCTCTGTTGGCTTCTCGGACTAATGAAATGTATTCTTTGGACAGATTAGAGGCTTTGGCAATGGCTGATTGCTGTGCCAAGAGTATTTCATCTCCTCTTACGGAAGTGCCTGCCAATGATATTACAAAGCCGATTTGAGGATTTTCAGCAGCCAACATAAAAGCGATGGTGCCTCCCTCAGAATGGCCACAAATACCTGCTGTCTTCACTTCAGGACGACTTTTGAGATATGAAATAGCTGCCGCAGCGTCATAAGAAAGGATTTTAGTGGTATTGTCTATTTTAGAACCTCCGGACTCCCCTACTCCTCTGTCATCATATCTCAGCACCACTACGCCGTGTCGTGCCAGATAATCTGCTATCACCCAGAAAGGCTTGTGGTCGTATATTTCTTCGTTGCGGTCCTGATATCCGCTCCCTGACACCAGCACTACCCCTACAAAAGGACCATTTCCTTCAGGGATGGTGATGGTACCGGCAAGGTCAATATCTGATACGGAATTATGAAAAACTACATTTTCAACACTGTATGGATAAGGAGGTTTGGGCTCTTGTGGCCTCTTGGGTATAGGAATTTCCCCAGGCACAAGAGAGAGAGGAATAGTCGTGCCCTTCTGAAAAAATTCACCAAGGAATCCGGTGGTGATAAATGTCCCGGTAAATCTTGTCCCTCCGAAGGCATTGGACTTGAATACGACACTTATTCCATCGAAAGAGAGTGTATCGAGAGGGATATTTCTAACTCCTTGAGAAGGCACACTATAAGAACCGATGTATTCGTTTGATTCATTTTTAGATATCGAATAATAGATATCTATGGAACTTCCTATGAGATTGAGAGAACCTGCCCAGACTCCCGAAATATCTTGACAATAAGCACTTATTGAGACAAAAACGACTAAAGAAAAGCAGATGATTCTTTTCATAATCAAAATGTGTTTAACGAATCTTCAGCCTGAAACCGGAATATCTCTCCAAATTTATCTGGATAACACCTTCCGGATAAAACTCTGTGGGAATAACAATCTTTAAAGTGTTTTTACTGTCTGAAAAATTCACCGCACACAAATATATGTTATTTTCGTATAACCTCAAAAAAGCAAAATGCTTGTCCGGATTGAATGATTCGTGAGAAAGATTGAGATACTCCAAGTCATAAGTCTCACCAAAACGAAGGAGAGGGTCATTGACCGCTTTAGATAAAATCTTGCGATAGATACGCAGCACTCCCCCTTCATCACTTGATAGGAATGACTCTTCGTGTCCATTGCGAATACCGGATATCCAATGTCTGATACAGGACAGACTCCAATAATCGTAGATGGAAGTTCTGCCGTCCACCCCACTAAAGCCTTCGGCATCCATTCCTCTTTCTCCAAATTCTTGCCCGAAGTAGAGCAGAAAAGGAGCAGTATTGAAATAAAGAGAGGTATAGAGCGCTGGCATTATCTTGTAAGGATCTCCCGTGAAAAAGTCCGAAGCTATCCTCTGTTCATCGTGATTTTCAAGGAAGTTGAGCATTTTGGGCTGTAAATCCCCGATTTTCTGCCACTCTCCGGTAAGTGAAGAAGCAGGCTTGGAACCGCTGAGGACACCTCGCAGGGTATCGTAAAATCCCATCTTATCGTAGAGATAATCAAATCCCCCCCTATTTGCATAGTCGTGATAGAGATGGGGCTGATATACTTCAGCGATAAAAATCAATGACGGGTATTTTTCTTTTACTTGTGGTATGCACCAGATCCAAAACTCCACTGGGACAAGCTCCACCATATCACATCTGAACCCATCTACCCCTTTGGAGGCCCAGAAAAGAAGAATATTCAGCATTTTTTGCCAGGTATCCCGATTGGAATAATTGAGTTTGGCAGTATCTGACCAGTCACCATCATAGATTCGTCCCGAATAATAATTATCATCTGTAAAAGGCTCTGTGTCTGAACTATAATTTCTTGACACATGATTGGGCACGAAGTCAGTTATCACTCCCATTCCTGCTTTGTGGGTCCTCTCTACCATTTTCGAGAACTCTTCCATTCTCTTGGAAGGATTGGCGGATAGATAGGAATTAACATCATAATAGTCTTTGATAGCATACGGAGAACCCGCTTTTCCCTTTACTGCAACATCCCCGGATGTGGCGTGACAAATCACACCAGTGTACCAAATATAGGATACTGATAATTTCTTGATGCCCTCCAATACCTCAGAAGTAATGTCATCGAAATGACCGGAACCATTGACTTGCAGTGAACCACCTGGGATACAATGCTCATTTGCATTCCCAAAAACTCTGAGAAGCATTTGATAGATGATGAACTTGCCTTTCATTATGCCTCAGGCTGCTCCCAATTCAGAATTTTGTAGAAGTCGTAGTCGGCAGGGTATTCGATATACTTTTTAGCTGCTTTATAATCGGCAGGAGTAATATAATGGAGTTCGTATCTAAAGATGTTTTGAACTTTTTCTCGCGACACATCAACAAGACGAGGCATTATCTTACCTGTTTGAGGGTCTTGTAAATCTTTAAGATACAGAGGAGAGGCTATCCCCATGGCATTGAGGTACACCATACATCCGGTCTCGCCTTCCGAGAAGAGTTTCCAAACTCCGAAAGCCAACTGGGAGCAATATGTGATGTCAAATGAGACAGGAGTGTGACAACGAACATCATACCCAATCTCGATGGGACGTGTCTTGACATTGAGATTTAGTGACTTCAGCCTTTCTTCCAGAACCGTGTTGAATATCTGGGCTTTGGAAATCTTTCCAAGCTCGGGGTGACCGTGAGCATCATAAGAGAATGTGACACCTGTACTCTTGAGGTCTTGGTCGCTAAGAAGATGGAATACCCCCTCAGAGATGATGACTCCACCATAAGAGATGTTCATAATCTTCCTTTTAACGATGGAGGATATAGCCAGACGAACTATTTTGTCCACAGTGGCTTCAGTCTTATTGAACATTTCAGGAATCACTATCATCGGATAGTGACAGGAAGCTCCGATGCCAAGTGTAAGGTGGCCTGCACTGCGACCCATAGCAGAAACAAGGAACCAGGTACCGCTCGTGCGCGCATCTTCATATACGATGGTCGCTACCCTTGTCCCTTCAGATTTGGCAGATTGGTAGCCAAATGTGGGCTGGCTGTTGGGCAATGGAAGGTCATTGTCTATGGTCTTGGGAACGTGGATGTTTTGGATGGGAAGATTTTTGTATTGAAGAAATTTCGCGATTCTGTTGGCAGTGGAAGCAGTATCATCACCTCCTATAGTCACCAAAAGCTTCACGTCATTGTTCTTAAAAAATTCAAAATTAAAGTTCTTCTCGATATCTTCTTCACTCGGTTTGAAACGACTCATCATTAAGTAAGAACCGCCTCTGTTGAAAATGGAATCGGCAATAAAAAAATCCAATTCAGTATATGATGGTGTGGGTGTAAAGAGAGCTTTGTACCCTCCGTGAAGCCCGATCACTTTGTAGCCTTTTTGAATAAAAGTTTTAGCAATAGTACCTACCACGGTGTTAATTCCGGGAGCCGGTCCGCCTCCGGCGAGAATGACAATTGATTGCATAGTTTGTTATTATTTTGCGCTCGCAAATTTATCATTTATTATTGAAATGAGGTATAAAAAATATGTACATTTGTCAGATTTATGGGCATAAATAAAAAAATAGCTGAACAACGGATAATTGAACTTCGTAAAGAGCTGAGTTCTCATAACGAAAAGTACTATGTTCTCAACAGTCCGACCATATCCGATTTCGAGTACGATTGCCTGATGCAGGAGTTGCTCTCTCTTGAGAAAATGTTTCCTGAATTTGCTTCAAGCGACTCTCCAAGCGTGAAAGTGGGCAGTGATATCTCCTCTTCCCAGAAAGAATTCAAGCAATTTCCCCACAAGTACCCAATGCTCTCTCTTGGAAACACCTATAATGCTGCTGAGCTCTACGATTTCGATGAAAGAATTCGAAAAATCATAGATACCCCCTTCTCATACAATTGTGAATTGAAATTTGATGGTACTGCCATCTGTCTTACATACGAAAAAGGAGTTCTCGTCAGAGGCCTTACTCGTGGAGATGGAGTGGTCGGAGATGATGTCACAGAGAATGTCAGGACCATCAAGGAAATACCGTTTTTCTTAGGTGATGTCCCCTTCGATTTCGAGATTAGGGGTGAGATTTATATGCCATACAAGGCCTTCGACAGGCTCAATGCAGAACGTTACGAAGAGGAAGATCCCCCTTTTGCCAACCCGCGCAATGCTGCATCGGGTTCTATGAAGCTCCTTGATTCCAAAGAAGTAGGTACCAGGGGTTTGGAATGTGTTTTATACCACATTTTAGGAGATAATCTTCCGTTCAAAGAACATACTGAAGCACTTCTGTGGGCCAAGTCTAAAGGACTTCCAATATCGGAACATTCCAAGATTTGCAGCACTATGAACCAAGTGCAGGAGTACATCAAATATTGGGATACACAAAGGAAATTCCTTCCTTTTGCCACAGATGGTATCGTGATAAAGGTCAATAATCTTGACATTCAGCGGCGTCTTGGCTTTACCGCCAAATCTCCCCGCTGGGCCACCGCTTTCAAATTTAAACCTGAGGAGGCACTGACTAAACTCATTTCGATAGATTATCAGGTGGGACGTACCGGTGCCATCACTCCCGTTGCCAATCTGGAGCCCGTTCAACTCTCAGGGACAGTAGTCAAAAGAGCTACTCTTCACAATTCAGAACAGATGGAATTGCTCGACATTCATATCAATGATTATGTATATGTCGAAAAGGGAGGAGAGATCATTCCCAAAATCACTCGTGTAGAGCTCTCCAAACGCGATAGCAACTCCATCCGCCCCCAATTTCCAACTCATTGCCCAGACTGTGGTTCTCCTCTTGTCAAAGACGAATCCGAAGCGAAACATTACTGCCTCAATTCTGACCACTGCCCCACTCAGATTAAAGCTCGATTTGTCCATTTCGTGTCTCGTAAAGCTATGAACATACTTGCCGGAGATGCTACCATAGAACAACTCTACGACAAAGGCTACATTAAAGAATTACCAGACTTGTATCACCTCGACAAAGCTCGCCTTCTGACACTTGAAGGATGGAAAGACAGGATGGCAGAACGTTTTCTTGAAAGCATCGAGGCCTCCAAGAAAGTGCCATTCGACAGGGTGCTTTATGCTCTTGGTATCAGACATATAGGCGAGACTACGGCCAAGATGCTTGCTTCGCATTTCAAAAGCATTGCTGCTGTAGCTGCCGCCCCAAGAGAAGAATTGGTGATTTTGGATGATATCGGAGGGGTATTGGCAGATAGTATCATACATTATTTTGCACTTCCTCTGCATCAAAAAATAATAGCAGAATTGTCTCAGGCGGGACTTCATTTCGATGAAGACCCCTCTGCACACGTTCATCTCTCTGACCTATTGGCAGGGACCAATATCGTTATATCGGGTAATTTTTCCATTTCGAGAGAAAATTTAAAATCGCTCATAAGTGCACACGGAGGCAAAAATACAGGTTCTGTCAGCAGCAACACCACTTATCTCCTCGCAGGGGAAAAGCCTGGCCCGGAAAAGATGAAAAAGGCTGAAAAACTTGGCGTCCGTATTATTTCAGAAGATGATTTCAACCAGCTAATAAGCAAGTAAATGGCATCCAAAAAATACATAAAGACCATCGATAAAACCAAAAATTTCATTGATTCAGGTATTTGGAAGATGGATACCAATGCTTTTGGGAGGATAAAGTCTGCTTTTATCAAAAACATCAAGATAGTCATCATTACCGTCAAAAATTTCGGCAAACAGAATCTCGGTCTTCAGGCTGTAGCACTCAGCTTTTTCTCGATAATGTCTTTCGTTCCATTTCTTGCTGTAATATTTGCCATTTCCAACAAATTGGGACTTGGCAAATATCTCAGGGGACTCATCTATGACAATTTCGAAAATGATTTAATAGTCGATAAGGTGCTCTCTTTTGCAGATAATATTATCAAAATCTCTCAACAGGGGCCGTACGGACTTATCTCTTTTCTTGTTTTTGTGTGGTTGATAATATGGCTGATGATTTGCGTCGAACGCGCTTTCAATAAGATATGGAAAGTGAAGCCGAGGAAGACTTGGAAGAGAATCTTGACTTATTTATCTGTCATGGTCGTATCCCCTCTTATCATTACGGCTTTATTATCTGTCTCACTTACCATCACCAATGGTCTCAATACCATTGGGCTTGAGATTTCATTTTTCAAATCGGTAAGCAGATTTATGATATGGTCGATTTTCTATGTCTTTGTAGTTCTTATGTTTACAGCAGCATACATGGCGATACCTGCCACTAAAGTTAAGTTCCTTCCGGCATTCAAAGCTGCCATTATTTCAGCATTGGCTTTTACCATCATCCAGTATTTATATCTCGAAACCCAATTGTTCGTATCCCGTCTGAATGCCGTATATGGAGTATTTGCTGCAGTTCCTCTCCTGATGGTATGGATTAATATAGGATGGTTTGTCTTACTTATAGGTTCTGAGATATCATATGCTTTTCAACATGTAGATACTTATCCTCTGGAAGAACTTAGTTAGAACAAATTCATTACTTTTGTATTATGGATTTCAATAAGGCAGATTACGATTTAATCAACAAAGAATTCGAAGAATTGCGTCTGGCAAGTCTGAAACGCTGCTCTTCTCAGGAAGAGTACGACGGCGTTTTAAAAGCATTCGAGTTCGCCAATGAAGCTCATAAAGGGGTTCGGAGGCGTTCAGGGGAGCCTTATATCATCCACCCGATAGCTGTTGCCAAGATTGTCGTATCGGAGATAGGTTTGGGATATAAATCGATAGTTGCCGCCTTGCTTCACGATGTAGTGGAGGACACAGAATATACTTTGGATGATATCAGACGTCTTTTTGGTGATAAGATAGCTTCTCTGGTAGATGGTCTTACCAAGATTAAGACTGAGATAGCAATCAATGAAGACGGCACCATCCAGGCGGAGAATTTCAAACGTATTATTCTTACACTCAACGACGATGTACGTGTGATACTTATCAAGCTTGCCGACAGACTTCATAATGTGCGTACCATAGATTCCATGCCTGATTACAAGAAGGATAAGATTCTCTCCGAGACTATGTACATCTTTGTCCCTCTGGCTCATCGTTTAGGGCTCTACAATATCAAGTCTGAGATGGAAAATATCTGGCTCAAGACCAGGGACCCCAAAGCTTATAAGGAGATATCGGAAAAACTTGAGAAGATCACTTCTGCCATAGGGCCTGCTATGGATGAATTCATCAAACCCATCGCAGAAGCTCTTCGCGTCAATGGATACACCTTTGAAATCTTCAAAAGGGCCAAAACCCCCTACTCTGTTTGGGATAAAATGGAGAGAAAAGGTATTTCCTTCGACAAGATATATGATATCTATGCAGTCAGAATTATTTTCCAGCCCAAGAGCGGAGAGGCAGAAAGTGTTCAGTGCTGGCACATTTATTCATTGATTTCGGGAATCTACAAATCTATGACTACCCGAATCAGAGACTGGGTTAGTCAACCCAAAAGCAATGGATATGAAGCTCTCCATTGTACAGTGATGAGCAATACCGGATCATGGGTAGAGATTCAAATACGAAGTGAGAGGATGAACGCCATTGCAGAGAAAGGAGTGGCAGCTCACTGGTCATACAAAAAGAATCCGGATGTGAAGGATAGCGAGAAAGAGATGGACCACTGGCTTGATATGGTCAGAGATGTTATTGAAAATCCCGATGTTAGTGCACTCTCTTTTCTCGACAAGTTTCACGATACTCTTTTGGAGTCGGAAATATATGTTTTTACCCCCAAGGGCAAATCTATCACTATGCCAAAGGGTTCTACGGCTCTCGACTTTGCATACAATATCCATTCTCACATCGGCAACAAAGCCATTGCTGCCAAGATTAATTTGAAGCTTTCTCCCCTCTCAGAAGAACTTCACAATGGTGACCAGGTGGAGATAATTACCGCCGAATCGCAGAAACCCCACAGGGAATGGCTTGACTTTTTAAAGACAGGAAAGGCCCAATCTTATGTATATGAGGCTCTGAAAGATGATGTGAAGGGAAATATCGTATCAGGGCGTGAAATGCTCGAAAATCAGCTATTGAAGTATGGAATCAAGCTTCAAAGCAGCGTTCTCAAAAAACTTTGTATAGAATACAATGTTGCATCCAAAGAAGAGCTTTATAACAAGATTGCCAACGGATTCATAGTATTGGACAATCTCGAATCAGTACTCAAAAAAAATAAAGAGAGCAAAAACGTTCTTTATTGGACTCTTAAGCTTTTCAAAGGCAACAATCCGGAAAAGAAAACATTCGATAAAAACAAAGATTTCATTCTTGAAGAAAATCCTGTAGAACATACTCTCTCTTATCATGTAGCTGAATGTTGCTCTCCTATACCGGGTGACAATGTTATGGGCTTTATGACCGATGACGGAGATGTGATTATTCATAAAAAGACTTGTCCTGAAGCTATCAACCTGGCTGCCACTCACGGAGATAGGATAGTTAACGCCAAATGGAGCAAGCATACCGTTCTTTCTTCCTTGGCAAGGGTCAAAATACTCGGAGTGGACAGGATAGGAATCCTTAATGAACTTACCAAGTATACATCATACGTCCTCAATATCAATATCAGGAAAGTGCTTATTGAGACTCATGATGGTATTTTTGAGGGATACATAGATTGTTATGTCCACAGCACGGAAGACCTTGAATCACTGATGAGCCACATCAGAAAGATAAAAGGGATAGAGAGTGTCAACAGAATAGATATTAAAACGGAAGAGTAATGAGAAAATATACCATCTCCCCCATAGTTTTATTTTTTATAATCATTCTCTCTCCTCTTGTCACAAAGTCTTGTGCCAACACTTCCACACCTCCCTCAGGTGGTCCGAAAGATACACTTCCACCCATTTTGGTAGCTACTGTCCCTCAATACAATGCCTTGCATCATCCCACAGATGTCAAGCACAGTTCAGTCACATTTCAGTTTAATGAATATGTAGTCCTTAAGGATGCCTCGAGCAATATTTACCTCTCTCCTCCTCAAAAGAAAGGCCCCACTGCCAAGATTAAGGGCAAAAAAGTGATAGTATCTTTCGATCAGCCACTTGATTCAAATACTACATACTCGCTGGATCTCGGTTCTTCCATCGTCGACAACAATGAAGGCACTAAATTCCCGAAATACAATTTCAGTTTCTCCACCGGAGATCACATCGATTCACTTTTCGTATCGGGCACCGTGGTAGATGCCAAGACCATGCTCGCCAAAAAGAATATTACCATATTATTTCATACCGATCCTTCTGATTCCGCTGTCTATAATGTACTTCCCAAAGCCTCTGCCAAAAGTGATGTATGGGGATTTTTTGCAGTACGCAATCTTCCTGCCGACTCCTATCGTGTCTTTGCCTTAGATGACCAGAACAATAACAACAAATACGATCCCGCCGATGAGATGATAGCTTTCCTTGATACATTGGTAGTACCTCGTAAGGTGATGACATCCGGCATGTTGGAACTTGCCATCATGGACGAGAAAGATACGGCCCTTTGTATGAGCCGCCCTTCAGATCTCCGACTCTACCTCTTCAAAGAGACTTCTTCCAGACAGTTTCTGAAGAATAAAGGACGCCCTACCAAAAGAATGTGTTATATCACTTTTGCCGCCCCTTATCCCAAAATAGATTCTCTCGCATTTAATTGCTACGCAGATAGTAATATTATCACACAGTTCAATACCACCAAGGACTCTTTGGCCATTTGGATAAATGACCAAAAAGCAGTTCCGGATACTATGCTTCTGACTGTGAAATATCTTAAAACAGATGATTCACTCAAGATACTCGTGCCCCAGACAGAGATTATCAAGATGAATGCTCCCAAGCCCAAATTAGTAAAAGATAAAAGGGGAAATGCTGTCGAATTTATAGATACCATCGCCCACTATAAAGTCACTGCAGAGCCTTCCAACATCGAACAAGATGGTTTCATCATAGAGTTTGACAATCCTTTGATAATAGCTCCATGGGACTCCGTCAAGCTTAAATGCATTACCACCAAACAGCTGGTCAAGTATGAAGAGTTTACAGTAGAACAGGATTCTACCAACATAAGACGCTATGTCATCAAAGCCAAAAAGCCACTGCTACTCGGCAATGAATACATTTTGAAGTTGCCTCACAGACAATTTTTCGACATTGATGGACTTCCCTGCGACAGTCTCGAGAAGAAAGTCTCCATCCCCAATGATGACAAGTTGAGTTCTCTCACATTGGAAATGGTCCACGTGAATGGTCATTACATCGTCGAACTCATTAATGAAAAACGTGACAAAGTACTTCGTTCATTCAGAATCAAAGAGGATTGCAAACTATTATTCCCTTATCTTTCCAAGGGTAAATATTCTGTAAGAATAACGCAAGATAACAATGGCAATGGACTTATCGACACTGGGTCTATCCTTGATAAAAGAGAGCCTGAGAAAGTTATCCTCTTCAAATTCGGGACATCTCTCGGCAACGAAGCTTATTTACTGGACCTTCCCGAAAGAATGGATTTGGAACAAACTATTGACCTGCAAGAGGTACTCAAATGAAACAAGCATTCATAACACTCCTCGCAATATCTCTATTTGCCTGCTTCTCTCCCAATGCCGTGGCACAGGACCACGAAGAAGGTAAGATGGTGATTGATACTGTTGAGAAGGTGATACAAATCAAGCCTTCAGAGCACCTTTTAGGCGTCAGATACAGTTTTGCCTACACCGGAGTCCAAATGAGTGTCGAAATGAAAGAAAAAGGGGTTATTAGCCCCCTTAATTTCGCTTTACTCTACACTTACTACCAGCCTCTTTGGGGATATAACTATTTCGGTCTGCAAACAGGTATCAAATATGGCTCTTTCGGCTTCACTACTGATTATTCAAATGTCTATCCACACTTCGAACAGACAGTTACCACTCTCGAATTGCCTTTAGTATCTGCTTTTAAAGTCGACCTTGGTAAATATTTCAGGATTTTACTGGACCTGGGTGCCTTCGGAGGGTATATTCTGACCACAACCAAAGACAATGGATTCGATTGCTTTGACAACCGAATCACCTATGGTGTGCTCGGTGGTGTCGGCTTTGCAATTAAAGTCCGTCCCGTCGAATTTCATATTTCGGCACATTATCAATACTACCTGAGCATGCTTTATAATCAGGAAAGGTTTAGCAGTACCTGGTGGTTCTACTCTCACCCGTGGCAGGTATCCGTCAGTTTTGGTATTCACGTAAAGCTTAAATAAAGATGCGCAATATAATTGTAAATGTGGGTAATATAACTATTGGAAGAGGATTGCCTATTATCATCCAAAGTATGTGCAATTGCCCCACCGACGACATACCATCAGCTGTAGTTCAATGCAAATCTTTACATAATGCAGGTTCACAGATGATTCGACTTACCACTCAGGGGATCAAAGAAGTCGAATCTCTCAGAGAGATAAAATCAGTATTAAGAGCTGAGGGTATCTCTACCCCACTTATTGCCGATGTGCACTTCTCTTCCGATGTGGCCATAGCTACCGCTTCTGTAGCAGACAAAGTAAGAATCAATCCTGGCAATTTTGACAAGAATCACGATAGGGCCTGTGCTCAATTCAGACGACTCATAGAAGAGTGCAAGGAGCACGGGACAGCTATCCGTATCGGAGTCAATCATGGTTCGTTAGGAGACAGAATAACAGAAATTTACGGCAATACACCTGAAGGTATGGTAGAAGCAATTAAAGAGTGGATAAAGATGTGCATTGACCTCGATTTTTATTCTGTTGTCCTCTCCCTCAAGGCAAGTAATGTGCCGGTTATGACTTCTGCCTACCGACTGCTCAATGAGTGGATGAACGAGATAGGAATCATCTTCCCTCTTCATCTTGGAGTCACAGAAGCAGGTAATGGAGACATGGGTAGGATAAAGTCAGCCACAGGACTCTCTGTACTGCTTTCCGAGGGTATCGGGGAGACTATTAGGGTATCTCTTACAGAGCCTCCCGAACATGAAATACCTGTCGCAGCTAATGTTGTTTCTTATTTTTCCAAACCTTATGATACTTCTGTAAAGAATAATTTCTCTCTTGAATGCAAAGACTATGATGAGTTTTTGGTAGATGCTTCATGCCGTATAGGTCCTCTCCTTTTGAATCACCAAATAGACGATTTTTCTATCTCTTGCAAATGTGCAGGTAAAGAACTTCAATCATCAGTATTAGAGCAGTTTAAATCCAATATTTTTCAAGCCACAAAAAGGCGCGTCACCCAATGCGAATACATAGCTTGTCCAAGCTGCGGAAGGACTCTTTATGACATAGAGAAGACTTTCAATGAGGTGAAAAGACGCACTTCTCACCTTCGCGGGCTTACCATCGCCGTCATGGGGTGTATTGTGAATGGCCCGGGCGAGATGGCTGATGCAGACTACGGGTATGTGGGAGAAGGACGGGGAATGGTTACCATCTACAAGGGGAAAGAGCCGATACGCCGCAGGGTTCCTCAAGAAGAAGCTATCGATGTACTATTGGATGTAATAGAACATTTTTCTACATTTGCCACACAAAATAATCAATAATCATTATGAAACGTTTTTCACTCTCATTTCTCTTTTTATTTATTGTCTCACAGATGTTTTGCAGTGCTCAGTTCGAGGAAAGCTGCACATCCATAATGGTGGGAAAAGATGCCTCTTTCGACGGGTCCGTGATGACATCTCACACCTGCGATGCCAATTATCGTTCATGGATGACCATAGAACCTCGTAAAGTCTATGCTAAAGGTGATATGGAGACCATTTATAATGGACTTCTTCATAATGAGGAGCCGTGGGATATGAGAAAAGTGACCAAGAAAGGTGAGATTCCTGCCATTACAGGAGAGACATATCGTTTTCTAAACACAGCTTACCCCTGCCTGAACGAGAGACAGCTTGCCATAGGCGAGACCACCACTTCAGGAAGAAGAGAGTTGTACAATGAAAACGGACTCTTCAGGATAGAAGAGCTTGAAAGGCTAGCTTTGCAACACTGCACCAATGCACGTGACGCCATCAAATTGATGGGAAAAATGGCCGAAACCTACGGATATGGGGATGGTGGAGAGTGTCTCACAGTTGCTGATAAAAACGAGGTTTGGCACTTTGAAATATATGGCTCAGGCCCGGGCAAACCCGGTGCGTTATGGGTAGCACAGCGTATTCCTGATGATCATGTTGGTATTTCTGCGAATATTCCTCGTATCAGTACCGTAAACTTCAGCAGTCCCGATTTTATGTATAGCAAGGACCTCAGGGAGATATCAAAGAAACTCGGTTATTGGGATGGCAAAGAGCCCTATAAATTTTACAAAGTAGTATCCAAGGAGAGACCTTTCTCTGTGAGAGAGTTTTTTATTTTGAATACTCTTGCTCCATCTCTCCACCTGTCATTCGACGCCGAAGAGTTACCTTTCTCAGTAAAACCTGAAGAGAAAATCACTATGGAAAGGATGTTCTCTTTCTTGAGAGAGACTTACGATGGTGACGAGTTTGACCAGGTTAAAAACCTTTGGGCAGAGATAAAAGGGCGCAGAAGACTTCCTGATGGCACTATAGAAGAATATTCTGACACAGTTCGTCCTGTTTCCACTTTTATGACTAACGATATGAGAGCTTTACTCAACAAACTCTCTCCCGACATCACCAAGAGAAATCGCACCGTGGCAGTAATACAGTGCTCCTACTCTCACGTCATTCGCCTGAGAAGCTGGTTGCCTGATGAAGTAGGCGGAGTGGCATATGTATCTTTTGATAACCCTGCACAAAGTCCTCGTATCCCCATTTTCAGTGGCACTACTGTCCTTCCGGAGTCTTTCAGTCACTGCGGACAATGGCACTATCGCCCGGAATCAGCCATTTGGGCATTTCGCGAAACCAACCGCATAGCTACCATCAATTGGAGCAAGACACGCAGTACTGTGGAGAAGGAACGGATGTACCTTGAGGAACTTATGCTTGAAGAGAACAAAGAGATAGAAAAAGAGGCTCAAGGATTGATAGAACAAAACAAAACCGAAGAAGCGGAGCAACTTCTCACAGAGCATACATCTCACTTCGCTTCATTGGCTATGAGCAGATGGAAAGAACTAAAATCACAGATATGGATGTTTTTCGTAAGGAGTATGTAATAATACGTCACAGATGAAAAAAGCACAACTACATCTTGAGAATAGCCTTGTTTTTCAGGGCTATTCATTTGGATATGAGCATCCTGCTGAAGGTGAAGTGGTATTCAGTACCGCTATGGTGGGATATCCGGAGTCTCTGACTGACCCCTCCTATTCCGGTCAGATACTCTGCGTCACCTACCCTCTCATTGGTAACTACGGAGTGCCTGACAATAAAATCGTCAACGGAATATCCACCAATTTTGAATCCGACAATGTTCACATCAGGGGGCTTATCATCTCGGACTATTCTTTTCATTTCAGTCATTGGAGTGCAGTAAAAAGCCTTGACGAGTGGTTGAAAGAGTACAAGATACCCGGTATTTTCGGTGTTGACACTCGAGAACTTACCAAGATGATTCGTGAGCATGGTTCTATGCTGGGGACCATAGTTCCGGAAGGTTTTAATCCCAATCCACATCCATACAATCCCAATATCGAGAACCAGGTGGCCATTGTGAGCTGCAAAGAGGTCATCAAATACAATGAAAACCCCGGAAAGAAAAAAGTCATACTACTGGACTGTGGCGTTAAGAATAATATCCTGCGCTGCCTTTTGAAAAGGGATGTGGAAGTGATCAGAGTACCATGGAACTATGATTTCACCTCCCAAGACTATGACGGACTTTTCATCACCAACGGACCCGGCAATCCCGATTTTTGTCAGGAAGCCATAGAACATATTCGTACTGCGATGAGCCTTGACAAGCCCATTTTTGGCATTTGTATGGGCAATCAATTGCTGGCCAAAGCTTCAGGTGCCTCTACATATAAGTTGAAATATGGTCACAGAAGCCACAATCAGCCTGTGAGACTTTGCGGTACCGATAAATGCTTTATCACCTCTCAAAATCATGGATATGCAGTAGACCAAGCCACTTTAGGCAGTGACTGGTCGCCGTTTTTTGTAAATATGAATGATGGTACCAATGAGGGAATCCGTCATCGCAACGGCCGTTTTTTCTCGGTTCAATTTCATCCTGAAGCATCAGGAGGACCTACAGACACCGATTTTCTTTTTGATGACTTTATTAAGCTTCTGTAACTATGAACAATACAAATATCAAAAAAGTATTATTGCTCGGTTCCGGAGCATTGAAGATTGGAGAAGCCGGTGAATTTGATTATTCCGGTTCGCAAGCACTCAAAGCTATGAGAGAAGAGGGTATTTTGACTATCCTCATCAACCCCAACATTGCCACAGTTCAGACCTCAGAAGGGATTGCTGACAAAATTTATTATCTGCCCGTCACCCCCTTCTTCGTAGAGGAAGTCATCAAAAAAGAGAAGCCACAGGGTATATTGCTGGCATTTGGTGGGCAGACAGCTTTGAATTGCGGAGTAGCCCTCTATCGTGAAGGGATTCTTGACAAGTACGGCATCAAAGTATTAGGCACACCTGTCCAATCCATCATTGATACTGAGGACAGGGAACTTTTCATAGAAAAACTCGACGAAATAGATGTAAAAACCATTAAAAGTCACGCTGTAGAGAATGTCACAGACGCAGTTTCTGCTGCATCTGAATTGGGATATCCTGTTATTCTCCGTGCTGCCTATGCTCTTGGAGGGCTTGGAAGTGGATTTTGCGATAATGAAGATGAACTGCTCAAATTGGCAGAAAAATCATTTTCATATTCATCTCAGGTGCTGGTGGAGAAATCGTTAAAAGGGTGGAAAGAGATTGAATACGAAGTGGTTCGTGACAGTTACGACAACTGCATCACTGTCTGCAATATGGAAAATTTCGATCCTCTGGGTATTCACACCGGAGAAAGTATAGTTGTGGCCCCTTCCCAGACACTTACCAATCACGAGTACAATATGCTCCGTGAGCTCGCCATCAAGATAGTGCGTCACATCGGGATTATCGGAGAGTGTAATATCCAATTTGCATTCGATCCCATGTCCGAAGAGTACAGAGTCATTGAGGTCAATGCCCGCTTGAGCCGTTCTTCTGCCCTTGCATCCAAGGCTACCGGCTATCCGCTTGCGTTTGTAGCCGCCAAGCTTGGGCTCGGATATGGCCTTTTCGAATTGAAAAACTCCATTACCAAGACTACTCCAGCCTTTTTCGAACCTGCCATTGATTATATCGTATGTAAGATACCCCGTTGGGATTTATCCAAATTTCACGGCGTTTCACGCGAAATTGGGAGCAGTATGAAGAGTGTCGGGGAAGTTATGGCCATCGGGCGTTCATTTGAAGAAACGCTCCAAAAAGGGCTAAGAATGATAGGTCAGGGAGCACACGGCTTCACAGCCAATAAGGGCGTAGTGGTGGAAAATATCGACAAAGCCCTTCGAGAACCTACCGATAATCGTATTTTCGTCATATCTGAAGCATTTCAGAAAGGATATACCGTAGATCAGATTCACGATCTTACCCAAATCGACAAGTGGTTCCTCTACAAACTCTACAACATAATAGAAACTGCCCGGGAACTCTCCTCCCTCACTTCCCTTGACAGTCTTTCTCCCTCTCTGATGAAGAAAGCCAAGTCTCAGGGATTCTCCGATTTCCAGATAGGACGTCACATTCTCAAGGAATCCATCGATACTGAAGAGATGGTAAAGATGGTTCGCAAGTACCGTAAAGAGATGGGGATTGTCCCTGTTGTCAAGCAGATTGATACCCTGGCGGCAGAATTTCCTGCCCTCACCAATTACCTCTATTTAACTTACAATGGTACTTCATCTGATGTAACGTATTTGGGTGATAAAAAGTCTATTATAGTTTTAGGTTCTGGAGCCTATCGTATTGGTTCATCTGTCGAATTTGACTGGTGCAGTGTGAATGCTCTTCAGACCATTCGCCACTCGGGATGGCGGGGTGTTATGATTAACTACAACCCTGAAACTGTCTCGACAGACTATGATATGTGTGATCGTCTCTATTTTGATGAACTCACTTATGAAAGGGTACTTGACATATACGATTTGGAAAATCCTCATGGCGTCATAGTATCTGTGGGAGGTCAAATCCCCAATAATTTAGCAACAAGACTTACTGATGCAGGTGTCAATATCCTTGGAACCTCTTCTGACAGCATTGACAACGCCGAAGACAGGCATCGCTTTTCTTCTATGCTCGACGCGATTGGCGTTGACCAACCACGCTGGAAAGAACTGACATCCCTCACCGATATTCATAAGTTTGTGGAGGTAGTCGGATACCCTGTACTCGTACGGCCTTCATACGTCCTTTCAGGTGCGGCAATGAATGTCTGCTCCAATGATACTGAATTAGAGCAATTCTTGAAGTTAGCTGCGAATGTGTCTAAAAAACACCCTGTTGTGGTTAGCGAATTTATTCAGCATGCTAAAGAAATAGAGTTCGATGCCGTGGCCGATAAAGGGGTAATAATAGCTTATGCCATCTCTGAACATATTGAGTTCGCCGGTGTCCATTCCGGCGATGCCACTATCCAGTTCCCCCCTCAGAAACTATATATCGAGACAGTAAGGAGAATTAAGAAGATCGCCCGTAAAATAAGTGACGGCCTCCACATTTCGGGACCTTTCAATATTCAATTTCTGGCCAAAGAAAACGATATCAAGGTCATTGAATGCAATCTTAGAGCCTCCCGAAGCTTCCCCTTTGTATCAAAAGTACTTAAAATCAATTTCATTGAACTTGCCACACGGGTAATGATAGGTGAAAAGGTCGTTCCGCCCGAAAAAAGTGCTTTCGACCTCGATTATGTCGGCATCAAGGCCTCCCAATTCTCTTTCTCCAGACTTCAAAAGGCAGACCCTGTCCTCGGAGTAGATATGGCTTCCACCGGTGAAGTCGGGTGCATCGGAGATGACACCAATGAAGCGATTTTAAAATCTATGCTTTCTGTCGGATATACCATTCCTGCCAAGAACATTTTAATCTCTTCAGGAGACGGCAAACAGAAAGCCGAGCTCCTCTCCGCCACTATGCTTTTAGTTAAGAAAGGTTATTCAATCTTTGCTACAGGTGGTACGTATAAATATCTGTGCGACAATAAAGTACCATGTTCATTAGTTTATTGGCCAAGTGAAGAGGAAAAGCACCCTCAGGCACTCCAATTGATTCATGACAGAAAGATAGATTTGGTCATCAATATCCCCAAAAACCTCACATCTGTAGAGCTCGAAAATGGATACAAGATAAGACGAGCATCTATCGATTTTAACATCCCTTTGATTACAAATACCCGTCTTGCTGCTGCATTTATCATTGCGTTTTGCACCATCTCGCTTGATGAGATACAGATAAAAAGTTGGGATGAGTACAAATAATATTAATCTTAATCTTTAATTTTATGCTATGGGTCGTCGTTAAACTCTTTTTGGGACTTCTGCTAATCTTGACTGGAGCCAATTATTTAGTGGATGGTTCTTCAAGCATTGCCCGCAAATATGGTATTTCTGAATTTGTGGTGGGACTTACAATAGTCGGCTTCGGCACATCTGCCCCGGAGATGGTTGTGAGTTTTATTTCAGCCATTCAGGGCAATTCAGACATTTCAGTTGGCAATATCATAGGTTCCAACATAGCAAATACGTTTCTGATACTCGGTGTGGTAGCACTTGTCGCCCCTATAGCTCTCACTAAAACCAACATCAGAAGAGATATTCCAATATGCTTGTTGGCCTCTGTAATGCTTTTTATTTTCGGATCTGATACGATTTTCCTAGGTAGCACATCGGATACTCTTTCCAGAATAGATGGTGGCATTTTCTTGCTTTGTTTTTCTCTTTTTATGTATTATTCATTCAAGACAGCCAAACCTTCAGATGGGTTGGAACAGGTAGAATGTGCTGAATTGCCCAAAAAACAATACTCCCTTGGTCTCTCAATAGTCTTTATCGCAGGGGGACTGGCCGGACTTATCTTCGGCGGACAATTATTTGTCAATTCCGGTGTCGCCATTGCCTCTCACTTCGGCATTTCCGATGCTTTTATAGGAATTACTCTTATGGCAGTGGGTACTTCTCTTCCCGAACTTGCCGCTTCTTTGGTGGCTGCTATTAAGAAAAGGGGGCAGATGGCTCTTGGCAATATTATCGGTTCCAATATTTTCAACATCCTTCTCATTCTCGGAGTATCGTCGCTCATCCATCCCCTGTCAATGGACAACATTACCATGGTCGATTTGAGTATGATGCTGTTCACTTCAGTAGCAATTTTCATTTCTGCTTATTCCTTTAAGAAAAAAGTAATTGACAGATGGGAAGGTCTCATCTTTGTTCTGCTTTATTTCGGCTACATGGGGTGGCTGATTTACAACCTTTAATCTTGCCAATTCTCTGAGATGGGCATATCGTAGACCGAAGAACGGAGAAATCTGCGGAATGAATCAATATCTTGATAGTTATCCTGCTCTTGGGGGGTAATAATATTGCCGATACCGATATGCTGAGTGGTATTTTTCTTGTTCAGTACTTCCTTGGGCAGCCGGCATACTCTGATTTTCCAGTTTATCAGACCCAAACTATAGAAAAATAAAGAATTCTTATCGAAAAATCTCACCGGGACGATAGGAACTCTTACCGATTTGATAAGACGGATGATACTCTCCATCCATTCTCTATCTGATATGATATGTTCCTTAAAATGGATGTCAGAGACAGCTCCTGCAGGAAAGAGTCCCAATGGATGTCCTTCACGGAGGTGGGCTATTGTCTGTTTGATGCCTACTATGCTTTGAGAAGATGTACCTACGTTTTTGTTATTTGAGGGCACCACTGAGATAAAGTTGGGATTGAGAGATTTGATGAAAGAAAGCACTCTGTTGACCATCACTTTGAAATCAGGACGAATCTTACCAAAAATATCTATCAGCATAACCCCGTCAAGACCTCCGTAGGGATGATTACTGATAGTGATGAAGGCCCCTTCAGGGAGAGCAAGCAATCTCTCTGCATTGCCTACACTTACTTTTACTTTGAGTTTTTGTAAAAGAGCATCTGTAAAGTCTGATCCTGAAAGATGGTAAATATCTTCGCAATAATCATTGATTTCCGAGATTCCTGAGATATTCATAATGGTCGAAGCCATCCAGTGTCCGAAATTACCCCGGAATATGGGAGAGGCTTTTTCAAAATCTTCAATTGATAGTACTTCCATCGCTTTTCTTTTTCTTAAAGACCACAAATTCTGATAGGAAGAAGTTGACTAGTCCTGAGATACATAATGCTAACAAGTTGCACCAAACCACATTCCATCCCAATAATGTCTGGAATAGTAGCAAAAACGCCATTTTGACCCCAAAAGCGCTTAAAGAGGAGACATTGAATTTCAGAAAATGGGTCCAGAAACTTTTTTTGGCTCCCTGATTGACTTCATCACGTCGTTTCCCCCATACCCAATAATATGAAAAGAGGAAATTGGTAAAGACGGCACATTCGAAAGATATCATTGGAGATATGATACATTGACCCACGTATGAGGTAAAAATACAAGACGAAAAGAGCCACAGTACCCCCGTGTCTACAGCAGTACCTACAAGCCTGCTTAAAACAAATTCAACGTAAGTGCGTATCACTTATTTTCCTTAGTGGGATTATAAGGTTTGGGTGGATCTATCTTGGAGTAATACCTCTTGTCTTTGAGGAAGGTAATGTTATGAATCAATAATAAAGCTATGGCCATAATACTGCCGGCTATATCAAGAACTGTCATATTCAAGCCCCAGAAATGATAAATTTTCTCTGCGTTGGGGAGATAAATCAAAAGTGTATTGAGAATAATGACAATCACGCGGAATTCTGTGGGTCCAAGTTTGCCGTATGTGATTTTGAATTCACCTTTCAGATGGGCACCAATGTAGGTATAAATGGATACTATCAGATAACCTATCAACACGAAGAGAGCTACAGGCAGTGAGACAAGATTGGAGAGACCGGCTCCGATACACATAATGGCTATGGTAAGACTGTCAATATTGTGATCGATGAAGAAACCATAAACAGGCCGTTGAGTGTGTCTGTACCTGGCCAAAGAGCCATCAAGACTATCTCCGTACCAGTTGACTAACAGACCGAAGGAGGAAAGCCAGAGATAATTAAGGTTATATCTGGATAGAAAAAAACCAACTGCGCATATCACTGCGCCGCCCAGACCGATATAAGTCAGCATATCTGAATTAATCCACCTTGGCATCCTCTGGGCAAGCCATGTTAAAACTTTCTTCTCAGCAGGATTTAAAATCGATGTTTGAATTCGAACAGCAGATTCTTTTTCCATATTATCATTTATTATTGAGTTAATTTAATTTCAAAAATAGTCAATACTTTCCACATTGGTCAAAGAAGTTATACTATCTTTGGATATTATCAATTAATAATCATCAATATGATAGCCAAACTCATCACTTTTTTATTTTTAAATCAGTTTGCATTCAATCTACTGAAAGATGTATCTGCAAATGATAAGTCTGATTGTATTTTCATATCCCCTCTCAGTGCCTCGATGGCTATTACAATGGCTGCAAATGGAGCTTCAGGGGAGACATTGGAACAGATGAAGTATGTCTTGGGATGGGATAATGATGCTACCCTGAAGATGGTGGATGAATATTACAAAAACCTTACCAAGAATCTTGTTTTATACGATGAGACAGTTCAGATAGATGTTGCAAATTCTCTTTGGATTAATCAAAGAATGAAGGTCAAAAAGGCTTTTATGCGTAACTTGAGGGGGAAATTTGATGCTACCGCTCAATATCTTGACTTTTCTATCCCTGGGAACGAAAACATCATCAACAAGTGGTGTTCGGACAAAACAAATGGCAGAATTGATGAAATCATAGATTCAGTATCTCCCGACGATTTGATGTTTATTATTAATGCTCTGTATTTTAAGGGATTATGGTCAATACCTTTCGAGCCTGACTTCACTGAAACAAAAGAGTTTCACGGTATCAACAACTCTGTTAAAGATGTTGATATGATGACACTTACTAATAATTTTAATTATTATTCCAACGAACTTGTCAGCATGGTGGAGATGAGTTATGGCAATGGCTCTTTCGTTATGGATATCATCCTCCCTTGTGAGGGTAAAACCACTTCCGAGATAGTCTCCGCACTCGATCAAAATACTTTTAAACAATGGATTGACTCTTTTGAATACCCGGAGGTACGCATTCATTTCCCTAAATTTCGCATAGAATACGATATCAAGCTCAATGACAACCTTTCACGAATGGGTATGCCTATTTCTTTCACCTCTCTCGCCGATTTCAGTGCAATGAGCAGGGAAAAGATGGTTATCTCTCTAATCAAACAAAAATCTTATGTAGAAGTAACTGAAGCGGGCACAGAAGCAGCTGCCGTGACGATAGTGGGATTGATGAAATCTTCCTTTAATCCGGAACCTCCGAAAGAATTCAATGTCAATCGTCCCTTCATCTTCTTTATCCGCGATACCACCTCCGGAGAAATATTATTCGCCGGAGAGGTGCGGAATATCACTATTTAAGGCCTTTTAAACGCTCTGTGAGGAGAGGAACGACTTTATTGACATCTCCTACTATACCGAGGTCAGATACCTGAAAAATGGGGGCAAATTTGTCTTTATTGATTGCTATTATATAATCTGACTCTTCCATCCCGGCTAAATGCTGTATAGCGCCGGAAATGCCCAATGCAAAGTATAAATCGGGACGAACAGTCTTACCTGTCTGACCAACCTGCCTGTCATGAGGCATTACACCTGCGTCTACCATTGCTCGAGAAGAAGAAACTTCCGCTCCAAGCACCTTGGCAAGCTTCTCAAGCTTGGCAAAACCCTCCTTGCACCCTACTCCTCTTCCTCCTGAAACGAGGATTTTTGCATCTGCAATGTCGATTTTATCACGTTTCTCTTTGACTGTCTCGACAAGCCGGACTTTTATCTTGGAAAGGTCAAATTTGGGTTCGAATTTTACAGTCACACCTTTACGGGAGCTAATCGGGGAGAGTTTCTGCATGACACCGGGGCGAACAGTGGACATCTGAGGTCTGTGTTCTGTACACATAATGGTAGCCATAAGATTGCCGCCAAATGCAGGACGTGTCATCATCAACTGTTTGTCCTCTGATATTTCGAGTTTGGTACAATCTGCTGTAAGACCGGTGCCTAAACGTGCAGAAAGACGAGGTCCAAGGTCTCTACCTATAGTAGTGGCACCCAGCAGAAAGATGCTTGGTCTGAATGCAGTAATGACCTGATAAATGGCTTGAGAATATTGTTCTGTAAGGTAGTGTTGAAGCTGTATGTCATCAATGCAGATGACTTCGTCGGCGCCATATTCGATGAGAGTTTTGGCTTGAGCTGTAATCTTGTATCCGGGCAAAACGGCCACCACTTTCTCTCCAAGTTCTTTCGCCAGAGAAGATGCTTTACCGATAAGTTCAAGTGCGACAGACTGTATAACACCTTCACGCTGTTCAGCAAATACAAATACGTGTTTATAATCTTTTTTATTCATAATCTTAAGGTGTTAAATGATGAATTTCTCTTTTAATTTGGAAATAATGATGCCCACAGCCTCTTCTGAATCTACTTCATAGACTTCTCCGGCCTGTTTAAGCCCTTTGGCAAATGCTTTGAGCACTTTAGTGGGAGAACCTTTGAGACCAAGACGGGCTTCATCTACTTCTATCTTATCTGCACCCCATATCTCGACTTTCTTTTTATAAGATTCTACTATTCCGCCAACGCTCATATAACGAGCCTTATTGGCAGTAGAAAGCACTGTGAGAAGGCAAGGCATATCGACTTCCAACATCTGATAACCTTCTTCTGTCTCTTTTTTGACTTTCAATGTCTTTTTGCCTTTGGTATAGTGGATATCCTGAACATAAGAAATCTGCGGGATATCGAGATGTTCAGCCATCTCAGGACCTACTTGAGCAGTATCTCCATCTATGGCCTGCCGTCCTGTGATGACAAGGTCCCATTTAAGAGTTTTAAGTGCTCCGGCCAAGGCATAAGAGGTAGCAAGAGTGTCTGCACCTGCAAATTTTCTGTCGGTGAGAAGGATGGCCCTATCTGCACCCATTGCAAATGCTTCACGAAGAATGGCGTCTGCTTGAGGAGGTCCCATGGTAATCACGGTGATGTGGGCTCCGAAAAGGTCCTTAAGCCTTAATGCCATCTCAAGTCCACCTTTATCATCGGGATTCATAATGCTGGGGACTCCTTCCCTGATCAGCGTGCCGGTAACAGGGTTGATTTTAATCTCAGTGGTATCGGGTACCTGTTTAATACAAACTACTATTTTCATACTTCTATTTTTTAAATAAACCGGCAGCTATCACCATACGTTGTACTTCTGAAGTGCCTTCATAAATCTCGGTAATCTTGGCATCGCGCATCATACGCTCTACAGGATATTCTCTCGTATAGCCATATCCTCCGTGAAATTGAACTGCTTTGGTGGTCATTTCCATTGCTGTCTCAGCAGCAAAGAGTTTGGCCATGGCTGCATCGGCAGAATATGGTACTCCCCTGTCCTTTTTGAAAGCTGCTGAACGTACCAGAAGTCTGGAAGCTTCAATGCGTGTCTGAAGGTCGGCCAATTGAAATTGAGTGTTCTGAAATTGAGAAATGGATTTACCGAATTGCTTACGTTCTTTGGTATATTTGACTGTTTCATCCATAGCCCCTTGTGCTATACCAAGAGCTTGAGCAGCAATACCGATGCGTCCTCCATCCAAAGTTTTCATCGCTATACCGAAACCTCCTCCCACTTTGCCCAGAAGATTATCCTTGGGAATCCTGCAATTAGAGAAAATCAGCTCGGCAGTGGCAGAACCTCTTATCCCCAATTTAAGTTCTTTCTTGCCTATTTCAAAGCCTTTGGTGCCCTCTTCTACAATAAAAGCAGAGATACCTTTGGTACCGAGAGATTTATCTGTCATGGCAATTACAATATATACGTGAGCATGTCCTGCATTGGTAATAAATATCTTATTGCCGTTGAGAACCCACTGGTCACCTTCGAGAACTGCTGTTGTTTGCTGTGCTGAAGCATCTGTACCTGCATTGGGTTCTGTCAGTCCGAATGCTCCGAGCCACTCTCCGGAGGCAAGTTTGGGAAGGTATTTTTTCTTCTGCTCCTCTGTCCCGTTTTCAAAAATGGGTGCCAGACAGAGAGAAGTGTGTGCAGATAGCAATACTCCTGTTGTGGCGCAGCATTTGGATAATTCTTCCACTGCGATAGTGTACATTATATGATCCCCTCCTGCTCCTCCGTACTCCACGGGAAGAGGAATGCCGAACAGCCCGAGAGGAGCCATTTTATCTACTGTCTCCTGCGGAAAACGCTCTTGCTCGTCTATCTCGGCGGCAAGTGGTTTCACCTCTTTTTCGGCAAATTCTCTTATCATCTGCCTGAAAAGGGTTTGGGTTGGTGTTAAATTGAAATCCATAGTGTAAATATTAGTATTTGTAAAATCCCTCTCCGGTCTTTCTGCCGAGCAAATTGGCCCTTACCATCTTCTTAAGAAGAGGATGAGGTCTGTATTTATCGTCTCCAAACTCACTGTGAAGCACTTCCATAATGGCAAGGCAGACATCAAGTCCTATCAAATCGCCAAGGGCAAGTGGTCCCATGGGATGATTGGCACCTAGTTTCATCGCATTGTCGATATCCTCCTTAGAAGCGACTCCGTCAGCAAGAATCCCTACTGCTTCATTGACCATCGGTATGAGAATACGATTGACTACGAAACCAGGGGCTTCATTGATCATGACAGGTGTTTTGCCTATAGACTGAGCAAGAGTGAATATCTTATTGTATACATCTTCAGATGTTCTCTGACCTTTGATGAGCTCAACGAGTTTCATTACAGGAGCAGGGTTAAAAAAGTGCATCCCGATAAATTTGTCGGGTCTCGATACGCAAGCGGCTATCTCTGTGATGGAAAGAGAAGAAGTATTGGAAGCAAATATGGTCTCGGGCTTACAAAGCTTATCAAGTGATTGGAAGAGTTCTTTCTTCAAATCCATAGCCTCTACAGCTGCTTCTATGATTAAATCTGCGTCGGCAAGGTCTGCATACTCTGTGGTAGTATGGATGTTGGCTAATGTGTCATCCATGTATTCTTTTGTGATTTTCTCTTTTTCCACCAATTTGGAAAGAGATTTACTAATCTTGGCAATAGCTTTGTCGATACTTGCCTGATTTCTACTTTTCATTAATACCGTAACATTTGCCTGAGCAAATGCCTGGACGATTCCTGCGCCCATTGTACCGGTTCCTATAACACATACTTTCATAATAGATATTTTTAAATTTGTTATTCGTTATTAAATGATGCTTTGCGTTTTTCCAGGAAAGCAGTCATACCTTCTTTTTGGTCGGATGTAGAGAAACATCTGCTGAAATAATCGTTTTCCAAAGCGATGGATTCTTCACTTTTGAGGTCATAGAGTTCATTGATACATTGCTTGGCATACCCGACTGCCAGTGGGGCATTGGCTACTATCATCTCGGCGAGTTTAAGAACAGCCGGCATCAATTCCTCCGGTGTGACCACTCTGTTGACCAAACCTATTCTCAAAGCCTCTTCAGCCTTAATATTCCTTCCGGAAAATATCAATTCTTTGGCCATTCCCTGCCCTGCAAGTTTACTGAGCCTGTAGGTACCGGAAAAACCGGGGATGATGCCCAATTTGACCTCAGGTTGCCCAAACAGAGCATTTTCTGAAGCAATGCGGATGTCACAACTCATAGCAAGTTCACAACCACCGCCCAATGCAAATCCATTGACTGCTGCAATGACAGGCATCTGGAGAGTTTCGATTTTTCTGAAAACTCCTGCTCCGAGTCTTGCAAATTGCAAGGCTCCTTCATCGTCAAGATTCTTCATCTCTGAGATGTCGGCTCCTGCCACAAATGATTTGGGGCCATCTCCTGTGATAATAAGAACCCTCGTAGAGGAGTCGATAGAGCCTATATACCTATCAATCTCCTTGAGAATGGCAGAATTGAGGGCATTTAGCGATTTCGGAGAAGAAATCGTCATCCTCTCTACACCGGGAGAAGGATTGTCTATCAGCAAATAGTCGTACCCCATCTCAACTAACACATTTTTTTGAGGTCAGGGGAGATAATAAGGGTAGCTTCTGTCGCTGCCTGTACCTGCTCCACAGTAAATTCAGGATGAATTTCCTTAAGAACGATACCTTTAGGGGTGATTTCCATCACACCCATTTCGGTGATAATCATATTGACCTGTCCGGGTGCAGTAAGGGGGAGTCTGCATTTCTTCAAAATCTTGGGATTACCCTTGGATGTATGTTCCATAGTCAGAATTACCTTCTTGGCACCTACGAGTAAATCCATTGCCCCACCCATACCTGGAGTCATTTTACCGGGGATAATCCAGTTGGCAAGGTCACCTTTTTCGTCCACTTCGAGAGCTCCGAGAAATGTTACGTCAACATGCCCGCCACGAATAATTTCAAAGGAGGCAAGAGAACTGCAGGCATAAGCACCAGGCATAGCTGAGATGAAGCCACCACCTGAATTTGTCATATCAGGGTCTTCTGTACCGGGTAGTGGTGTAGGTCCCATCCCTACCAATCCATTCTCCGTCTGAAGTATTACCTCTACCCCTTTTGGAAGGTAGTTGGGAATCATTGTTGGAAGTCCGATGCCGAGATTTGCGACATCACCATCTTTCAATTCGAGTGCTGCTCTTCGAGCAATTACCTCTCTGATTTCATTTTTTTCCATTGTATTGTATTTAATTAATTATTTGTTGTGTCGTCTTACATATTCCTGGGCTATGAATGAAGCTACATCATCTGCATAGGTACCCATTCCGAATCCTGCATCATAGCCGAGCTCCTTGGCAAGTTCGTGAGAAATGCGCGGTCCTCCACAGGCAAGAATCACCTTATCTCTCAACCCTTCAGCTTCGAGAAGTTCCACCAACTGAGTGAGATTTTTGATATGAATATCTTTTTGTGTGACTGTCTGAGAGACCAACAGGGCATCAGCATGCAATTCCACAGCTTTGGCTATAAAATCTTCATTGAGAATCTGACTGCCGAGATTGTAGGCCTCAAACATCTCATATCTTTCCAGACCATAATGGCCTGCATAGCCTTTCATGTTCATTATGGCATCAATACCCACTGTATGAGCATCAGTACCGGTGCTCGCACCTATAACCACGAGTTTTCGTCCGATATGTTCCTTGATGTAAGAGTCGGTGGCAGGCATCTCCATCACGGTACTTTCAACTTTTGGAACATATATTGAGGAAAAATCAACAGTCTGAGTAGCACTACCATAACAATTGAAGAAAGTGAATCCCGGTGTAAGTTCTTGCATAAAAACTACAAGAGGGTTGTCCAACCCCATTTTTTTGATAAATTGCTTGGCTGCTTCTACAGCCTCAGGCCCTTCAGGGACAGGAAGAGTAAAGCTTAACTGTACTTTTCCGTCATTCATTGTGTCGCCGTAGGGCTTAACTTTGGTCAGGTCAAGAGTCTTATCAAAATCTTTGGCCTGCATAGAATATAGACCGCCACTCATTATTTGTTTCCTCCTTTCATTTTAGCGATAAATGGATTCATGTAATTCTTTCCTTTAGCACACACGCCATCCAATCCCTTTCCTCCGTTGCGGGGACGTTTGACATCTGCAAAATATCCTTTTTCCAATGCCTGGAAGAGACCTTCCTCATGAAGCACGTTTAAGAGCCCGATGGCCTTGTCAAGCACTTCAGCAGCCCTGTTGCGAATGATTCCACCCTCTTTGAATTCTATCTCATCCCCTATGTTCTTCATGTTGTTGAATATATATTTGGCATTTTCTATTGAAAGAAAACGGTCTGACATGAATGGAGTATGAATAGCCTCAGTGGGCATTCCGAGCAACTGTATCCCTTGATGAGTCCATATGCCTATGATATTGAACAGCGCATCTTGGATATGACCTCTGAAAATATTGCCAGTCATATACTTTGTGGGAGGCATATATTTCAGAGTGGCACTTGGAAATATCTCTCTTGTCATCTCTGCCTGTGCCAATTCGAGCAGGAAACCATTTTCAAGAGATGGATCCATCTCAAATGCATGTCCAAGTCCCATTTGTTCTTCAGGAAGGCCTGCCAGGAGGGCAAGTTGCTCATTTATCAGGTCTGAAGCCAATACAGTGTGAGCAGCTTCTACTGCATCTGCAGTGGTAAGATAGTTATCTTCACCAGTGTTGATGATGACTCCGGCGAAGCCATTGATTACCCTGCTGAAATACTGGTCGATGAGAGTGCGTTGCATATTGATATCCCTGAAGAGGATACCATAAAGAGCATCGTTGAGCATCACATCAAGACCTTCAAATGCACCCATAATAGCAATTTCAGGCATACAAAGACCCGAGCAATAATTACATAAACGGATGTATCTACCCACTTCCTCTCCCACTTTGTCAAGGGCCGAACGCATAATCCGGAAGTTCTCCTGAGTAGCATATGTGCCACCGAAACCCTCTGTGGTAGCTCCGTATGGGACATAATCAAGCAAAGACTGTCCTGTGGTACGGATAACAGCTATGATATCTGCCCCCTGACGGGCTGCTGCTTCTGCCTGGACGACATCTTCGTAAATATTACCTGTGGCCACGATTACATAGAGATAAGGTTTGTTGCCCTCTCCTATTGTATCGAGATAGTGCTCTCTCCTCTCTCTGCGTTTCTTTATCTTATCGAGAGAACTTTCCATCACCACATTAATCTTGCTTTGAATCTCTTTCTGAGATGATGGAGTGAGTTTGGAAATATCAAGGTGTTCAGTAGAAATCTTTTCTGCAATTTCCTGCGGAGAAAGGCCCAAGTGCACCATGGCATTGCCCAAATAGTATAGCACCCCTTCTTTGAGTACCCCTTCCTGACGGAGGCTTTCTACTACCACGTTGGGAAGAGGAACCTCATTCTTATCGACTCCGTCAATACCCATCAAACGGCATAGAGTTCTTTCAACTGCCACTGTCGTATAGCCTTCTACGAAAGATTGTACATCTCCGGCTATTTGGGAAGCGAGCCCCCTCGCTTTGTCTACCTTTTTCTTGTCTAAACCTAACTTACTTTGCATTGCTTAATATTGTTTTAGCCTCGTCGAGCCATTTCGACGAAATACCCAAACTCCCTGCTACATCCATCGCTTCATGGGGTACATCTCCGTGCGGAGAGGGAGAGAGTTCGTAATTCATTTGCCCATTATCAAATCCATGTACCTTCAGTTTGATACACTCAGAGGTATCGATATTGTAATGAGTAGTCACTGCCAATGTCACATTGTCACGATGAAGAACTTTAATGAGGGCAGTGACCAGCGCAGTCCCTTCGATGGGATTTGTACCATGCGCAGGTTCATCTACAAGGGCAAGAATCGATACATTATTTTGTTCAGAATTTTTAATAATACTGTCTATCTCATACATCTGGGCTGCAAATGATGATAGTCCGTCTTCCAAACTCTGAGAATCTCCCACTACAAGACAAATATCCTCTTTTAAGGCCATTTTAGAAGATTTGGAGGGAATTCCGAATCCAAACTGAAATAGATACTGGCAGAGAGCTAAAGTCTTTAAAACGACCGTTTTCCCACCCATATTGGCTCCGATAATCAATGTTGGCTTGTTAGAGATTGATATATCTATATTCTGAAAAGATTTTGAGCGTTTTTGGAGCACAGAACGGACTTCGGGATTGAACATCCCATTGTGAGTAGTGACTCCATCATCAGAAATGACAGGAATGGAAAGACCTTCCTTGACCATAAAAATAGCCTTGGCGAGAGAAATATCGATATTGACGAGCGTGTCGAGTACCTTTTTGATAACATCAGTATATGGTCTGAGAGCATCTCCCAATCGTTTTCTTATGGTTGTCTCTATCTCGAAAGTCTTATCCATCAGAGATTGTCTTTCCAGAATATCTGCTGTGAGGCGTATTTTCTTTCTGAGATTATTCAACTCTTCACTATAGGAATCATAGACATAGAAAGAATCTTCTTTCCTGTCATCGGGGTCGAGAACAGTCAGAATACAAGAGAGTTGCGGTAGCGGGATAGCTATAGTCATGCCACTCTTGCCAAGAATGGTATCAATGTCCAAACTCAGCAATACAAGATTTTTTATCTCAAACAACTCGATATCATCCAGAGAAGAGGAATTTTCCAAGCGTTTGATGGTGCCACTGATATTCTTGAGACAGGAGAGCTTGTTTTGGAGCATCGTTCTGTCAGCATTGTAGCGACGTTCAGTCAGAGGTATATAGCATCTTAGAGCATCATACACTGAATCAATCTCTGAAGGGTGAATAAGCATCTCGCTTTCAAGCATATATGAACGGGCATAGCTCGACTGCAACGGGAGATTCTCGAAGCAATAGCGGAGTCCGCACTGAATACTTATCACATCTTTAAGCCTCATATCTATTCTTTACAATGTCATACACCGGGATGGAAATAGTTTCATACATAGCTTTACAGAGTGAATCGGAATCAAAAAGGAAACCATTTGGAGCAGTGGGATTGACACAT
>CAYMAX010000009.1:0-36873 GCA_964388595.1 uncultured Muribaculaceae bacterium | reverse complement strand
TTGCCTATGATAGCTTTCCATGAACAGCGTTCTGTGGCGGCAAAAGCAAGGTTATATTCAGCCGGAGAGTGGGGTTCGAGGCAAAAAACTTCTATGACGGCACCCGTATCCTTCTTGAAAAAAAGCCGCGCAGGGACCACTTTAGTGTTATTAAACACCATCAGAGAGATTTTGGGAAGGATTTTGGGCAAATCATAGAACTTTTGATGGGAGATAGCACCTTTATTATATATAAGAAGATTCGAAGCATCTCTCTGCGGAAGAGGGTAGGATGCAACGCGCTCATCAGGTAATTGGTAAGTGTAGTCAGAGATTTTGATTTGGGGAAGAAACATTATGAAACGATTTTAGGCGATTTAAGCGCATATCTTTTACAAAAGTAGTCATTATATCATCCAACACAAAATTGTTGAAATTTGATTTTTGTTTACAAATGTTATTGCCAAAAAGTAACTTCAAGTATTTAGTTTTGTAAACTACAAGCATGAGCGAGTTTATTTATTTGAACCATTGATAGAAACCTGGATAACAAATGGTTATGAAGCATTTTATCCAAAAATAATATCTTAATTCCCAGCATTTTACATTTTTTGACTTGAACTATTAAATTGGTTATTTTACCCCCCTTCTGCCCCGATTCACGCAACTGATGGGTTTTGAATGTTATTTACCATATTTAAATACTTATTAATCAATTGTAAACAAAAAATATCTAAAGTAATTTTATAATAGTATTTTAGACCATACTTAAGCTATTCACATTTGTCAACCTAAAAATAGGTACATTTGTAATCAAAATAAATCTTACATTTGTAAAACTGAAAATTTACATTTATGAATCGACGTTTACAACAATTTTTGGAGCTCGAACAGCTCTCTCCTTCTCGATTGGCAGACATTTTGGGAGTTCAGCGTTCAGGCATTTCACATATTCTTTCGGGAAGGAACAAACCAGGCTATGACTTCATTAATACATTTCTTCTAAAATTTCCGAACATCAATGCAGAATGGTTAATTACCGGCAAAGGCAAACCATATAAAGACAATTTTTCAGGGAAATCTGCTCAATCATCAGTTATCCCCCCTATCACAGATAATTCCATTTTTGCTGATGAAGGAAGTAATATATCTGATATTCAAGAAGATATGCCCGATTTTGACGTTCAATATCCTCACGAGAATGAAAAAAACGACTTGAGCATCACCGTTCCCTCACCAAATAAAGGGATAAAACGCATCACACTTTTCTATAAAGACGGAAGTTTTGAGGAATTTTTACCATCAAAATAGTTTTTGATATATCTTTGTCTCGATACTAAAGATATGTACAAACTCATCCGCCCTATCCTCTTTGCCTTTTCCGGAGAAAATGCCCATAAACTTACTATGGCTTTTCTTCGCTTCATCAGATATATTCCCCTCGCCTCGACTTTTGTCAGATGGATATTTTCATACAGAAACCCCTCTCTCCAGCGCGATGTCTTCGGACTCACTTTTAAAAATCCACTCGGATTTGCGGCTGGATTTGACAAAAACGGCGATTATTACAACGATATCGCCAATTTCGGGTTCAGTTTCGTGGAAATTGGTTCTATTACACCAGAAGCCCAACCTGGCAATCCAAAACCACGTATTTTCAGGTTGCCTGAAGATGAAGCTATCATCAACCGTATGGGCATCAATAACAATGGCGTGAAATACGCTGTAGAGCAGATTCGCAAGAAGAAACCAAATGTACTGATAGGAGGCAATATAGCCAAGGGGGCACTGACACCCAATGAGAGTGCTGCCAGCGACTATGAACGCTCTTTTTCCATGCTTTACGACTTCGTGGATTACTTTGTCATCAATGTCTCGTGTCCAAATGTAAAAACCATTTCAGAGCTTCAAAACATCGATTTCCTTTCAGATATTATCGATAAACTGCTCACGCTGAGAAGGTATTTCGATGACTACCGCCCTATCCTGCTGAAAGTCTCCCCGGATATAAATAAAGAGCAGCTTGATGAGATATTGGATCTTATGCTCATATCAGGACTTGATGGTATCGTAGCCACCAATACCACCACTGACAGAATAGGCCTCAAGACAGATGCCAACAAGGTTAAAGAGATAGGTGAAGGGGGACTTAGCGGTGCACCTCTGTTTAATAAGAGTCTGGAAATGATTCAATATATCCATGAGAAGACCAACGGAATACTCCCTATCATAGGAGTCGGAGGTATTATGACCCCTTCTCAAGCGAAGCAAATGCTTGATGCAGGTGCCTCTCTCATTCAGATTTATACAGGATTTATCTACAATGGTCCATCTTTCTCCAAGAAAATATTGAAATATCTCGCACGGGAGAATGCGGATATCAAATCAAATACATAGTCATATTATGAAACAAGCTGCTATTTGCACTATCGGCGATGAGATACTTATCGGCCAGATAGTAGATACCAATTCATCTTATATTGCTCAGGAACTCAATAATATCGGGGTTAAAGTGGCCCATATGAATTCCATCTCGGATGATAATTCTGACATCAAACATTCTCTTGATGAATTGCTCAGCAAATATGATATTGTCATCACTACCGGAGGCCTCGGTCCCACGAAGGATGACATCACCAAAAAAGCACTCGGCGAACTATTTTCCAGCGATGGTTATTATCTTCATCAGCAGCAACTTGATATTATTAACAAAATATTGTCTGCCCGAGGGATAGCCATTACTGACATCAATCATGATCAGGCTATGGTTCCAAATGGTTGCCAGGTAATCCTCAATCGGCTCGGCACTGCGCCATGTATGGTCTTTCGTTTCTCACAATCGCAATATCCTCACTGCCCTACCCTTTATTCTCTTCCCGGGGTCCCTTTTGAGACTTTAAACATGCTTCCTGATGTGATAGATGACATAAGACATCACTACTCTTTGGAAGATATTTATCATCGTACCATTGTGACATTCGGAATTGCTGAATCGACTTTGGCTAAAATGATTCAAACCTGGGAAGAAGCACTTCCCGATGATATGCATTTAGCCTATCTTCCCAATCCGATTGTGGGCGTGAAGTTGAGACTTTCAATATATGGAGGGGTTAAGGAAGATGAGATTAATAGGATAAATGACGAGTTTAATAAGCTCAGACCAATTCTTGGAGATGCTATCTATGGTGAAGGCTCCGATACTCTACAAAAAGTAATCGGAGACCTTCTTCTGAATAGGCACGAGACTGTCAGTATTGCAGAATCATGCACCGGAGGACGGATTGCTTCTCTAATTACATCCATCTCCGGTGCATCTCGCTATTTCTATGGCTCTGTGACCTCCTATGACAATAGCATAAAGCGTAATGTTTTGGGAGTTCCTCAGAAAATTCTTGATGAGTACGGTGCTGTAAGTCGTGAATGTGCTGAAGCTATGGCTTGTGGCGTTTTAAAACTTATGAACACCGGTTACTCTTTATCAACTACCGGTATTGCCGGCCCCTGTGGAGGTACTTCTCAAAAGCCGGTAGGGACTGTTTGGGTAGCTGTTGCACATTCTGATTCTTCACACAATAATATCTCCGTTACCTCCAAATGTTTTCATTTTTCATCAGACCGAGAGCGTAATATCGAAAGGTTTGCATCCAATGCTTTGAATTTACTCCGTCTGACTCTACTGAATGATTAGCGGTTCTTTAAGGTACAACCCTTTCCGATGGAGACGGGAACGACTGTTATGGCAGAATTCCCTTTTTCGTAGTAATACAAAGAGGAAGATCCTGAAAGTTCTACTTTAAGTATTGATTTAACTCCGATAGTGGTTCGTGATGCACCTGAGCAATCTACATCTGCTGAGTCTGCTATAAAATCATCTGCATTGATAGAGGATGCACCTGAACATTCAAGGGATGCTATCTCTGAACTCCCATGCAATCTTATTTTGGAGGCTCCCGAACAATCTCCGGTGATTTTTTTGCTTTCTGTGGTCATATCGACATAGGATGCGCCACTGACATCAATGTCACAAACATCTACTTTACCTTCAAAAGTCAATTTTGAGGCTCCTGAACATTCTATTTCGCTTTTTTCCAATTTACCGGAGACGCTGCAAGTGGATGCTCCGGATAGATCAAAAGAGGCTTTCTTTGCTTCTATTCTAAGATTTTTGACAGATGAAGCACCACTGCATTCAGATTCGAATTCATCTACTGAATATTCATCTTCAACAGATATTCTGGTAGCTCCTGACATTGAAAGTTTAGTGAGCGATTTGAGAGAAATATTGGCCTTGAATGTCCTGTCTTCCATATGATTTCTCATCCCTCTGGGCATCTTATCAGAATCAAGACCTATCACCAGTGTGTTGCCACTCACTTTGGCTATGAGATAAGGCTCGTACTCATTATCAATGGTGATAACGGCTGCATTGTTGGAAGTTTTAGAAAGGGTCACATCGAAACATTGAGATACTTTGAGCTGAGTGACACTCCCTCCCACTTTAACGGTTTTGGTAACATCTTTTGCAAATGCTGAGAATACCATCCCAAGCATCAATACGGTAGTTAAAATTCTTTTCATTTTCGTAATTTATTGGTTGTTAATCTATTCTATTGGTTCAGTCGAAAGAGATTCAGAAATAAGAACCTTGAATCGCCTTATCCCTTCGAGTTTTTGTGAGTAGTACTCCTTCATAATGGCTATCTTTTTCTTTTCGCTCATCTCTTCAGGAAGCTGATTATAAAGAGGAACTGACTCATATGTGATATTTTCGATTACAGCATCGTTCATCGCTGCTTCTGCATCACCGGCGGCCAAGGAGATAGCGCGAATCTCACCAGAAAGTGTAGTGACTTCGGTATAGAAATCTGTAATGACCTTTGTTAATTCATTGCGTTGATTCAATACCGTCAGTTTGTAAAAAAGTCCATAACCGAGCAATGCAATGATACAGGCTGCGACTGGAAGTGCTATGATACGATAAAAAGGAACTCGCCTATGCTGAATACTCCTTTTGAAATGAATTCTTCTATTGGTGTTTTCCTGAGCCAATCGAGTCATGAAACGCTCCTCATCCCCCACCATCGGTTTGGCGTTCTCTACCCTTTGAAGATTGCTCTGAACAAAGTTTTTTAATTCATCCATATTATTTACTGTTTTCATTAATCATTAATGCCAATTTATTCTTGGCTCTGAGGTATTGAGACCTTACAGTCACCTCTTTGATATTCATTATTTGGGATACTTCCTCGTAGTCATATCCCTCGAAAAGAATCAGTGAGATGATAGTACGATATCCGTCCGGAAGTTGGGAAATGCCCATTTGAATCTTTTTAATAAGTTCATTGCGATGAGAAGAGGCTATCATTGAGGTCCACATATCATTATTCTTCTCTTCAGATATCATATCTTCCTGGTACTCTTCGAGAAATGCTTCCGTGGATTTTTTCTTTCTCAAAAGGTCTATAGAAGCTCTGATACAGGTCTTTACAAGCCACGCTTCCACTTGCTGAGGTGTCATGGAATCACCCTCATCGAATGCAAGAAATTTGATAATGGTATCTTGCATTATTTCCTCAGCATCCATCCTGTCATCCACTATCCTTACAGAGGCATTGAAGAGGTGGGCCTTGTACTTGTTATAAAAATTGGATATCTCGGTACGTGTCACTTTAATTTTGTTTTCGAATTAATAACGTATCGCACTATCGATTTGTTGCATCGAGAGAAATAAAAATACCTTTTGAGGTACTATTTTCTTTGGCGCACAGCTTCAAAAAGAATTATGGCAGAGGCGATGGAGACATTTAGAGAACCTATCTCACCAGACATGGGGATACGTGCCTGACCATCGCAAAGAGAAAGGACAGAATCTGAAACACCCTTCCCTTCTGAGCCCATGACTACGGCAGTAGGTAGATTGAAATTGATGTCATATATCAATCCCTCTGCCTTTTCTACAGCAGCGACTATCTTAAATCCCTGTTCCTTTAGAAAATAAATTGCCATACGCAGATTCTGCACTCTGGAGGCATTGATACGAAGCAGAGCACCGGCTGAAGCTTTGATAGCCTCAGCATTGATGGCTGCTCCACCTTTGGCAGGAAGGATAATACCATTGACCCCTGCACATTCACAGGTACGGGCAATGGCACCGAAATTACGCACATCGCTCACCCCGTCAAGCATGACAAAAAGTGGATTTTTTGTCTTTTTGTACGCAGTTTCAAGCATCTCTTCCAATGAGATGAAGTCTATGCTTGAGAAGAGCGCTATGACTCCCTGATGACGTCCCTTGCAGAGTTTATCCATTTTTTGAATTGGAACAAACTGTATGTTTATACCCTTCTCCTGAAGCAGAACCAACAATTCGCGAAATTGTGGCCCTTCAAGTCCTTGTTTAAACAATACTTTTTCTATTTTTTTACCCGATAGCACTGCTTCAGTGACAGGATGCATTCCGAAAATGTAATTCTGACGAAGTTCTTCCATAATAATATTAATTGAGGGACATCCATTCATCCATGAGGATGTCATATTTACGTTTTATTTCCAAATAATCACGAGTGAGTTTATCTATATCGTATCCCTCCACGGGGGTGGAAAGTTGCAATTCTATTTTTTTCATCTCCTGTTCGAGAACAGATATCTTTTTCTCACAAATCTCTATTTGTTTCTGTTTGCGACGTGCCTCTTTCTGATCTTGGAAAGAGGAAGATGATTTTGAAATGGTGGCAGGGACAGGCTTTTTAGCCTCATTTGTGACCTTTTCAAGGTCTCTGAGTGATTCTATCTTACGGCTACGTATAAATTCGTCAATGCCTCCAAGATGTTCTTTGATGCGGCCATCTCTGAATTCATATACTTTGTCAACAAGACCATCGAGAAAATCTCTGTCGTGGGAGACTATTATAAGTGTGCCATCATATTTGGAGAGAGCCTGTTTCAGTATATCTTTTGAGCGGATATCCATGTGATTGGTAGGCTCATCAAGGGCAAGCAAATTGTATGGATGTAAGATTAATTTGGCCATTGCCAGACGAGACCTCTCCCCTCCGCTAAGAACAGAGACCTTCTTGTCTATATCATTACCTTTAAAAAGAAATGCACCCAGTATGTCTCTGAGCTTAAATCGAATCTCTCCCACTGCCACTTTATCGAGGGTGTCAAATACAGTATCTGATTTTTTCAGAACATCTTCCTGATTCTGAGCATAATATCCTAATGCCACATTATAGCCGAGAGTAGCGCTGCCGGAGATCGGTTTAAGTTCTCCGGTGATGATTTTAATCATCGTACTTTTTCCTTCCCCGTTACGCCCCACAAAAGCGACCTTTTCTCCTCGTTCTACGGTGATATTGGCATTACTAAATACCATCTTTACCCCATGGGAAGAGGTGTATCCCGCTTCCATATCTTTCGTTTGAAAGACCACAAGTCCTGCACGAGGTGCAGGTGGAAACCTGAAGTTGAGAGAAGAATTATCTTCCTCGTCTATTTCTATCCTTTCTATCTTGTCAAGTTGCTTGATACGAGACTGTACCTGATTGGACTTGGTCGGCTTGTAGCGAAAACGTTCGATAAACTCTTCGCTTTTTTCTATCATCCTCTGCTGATTCTGATAGGCGGCAAGCTGCTGTTCCATCCTCTCTTTGCGCAATTCAAGATATTGAGAATAAGGCACTTTGTAATCGTGTATCTTACCCAAGACTATCTCTACTGTGCGAGTGGTGACGCGGTCCAAAAAGCGGCGGTCGTGAGAGATAATAAGCAAAGAACCCGAATATGAATGCAAATAGTCTTCGAGCCACTGAATAGATTCAATATCCAAATGGTTGGTGGGTTCATCCAAAAGCAGAACTCGTGGATTATGAAGGAGCACTTTTGCAAGTTCTATCCTCATATTCCATCCTTGTGAGAAAGTGTTGCGGGGACGGTCGAATTCTTCTCTTTTGAATCCGAGCCCCAAAAGAGTCTTTTCAGCCACAAGATGAGGAGATTCTGATCCAATTATTATGAGACGGTCATTGGCATCATTGAGCTCAATGATGAGCTTTTTATAGCTATTGGATTCGTAATCTTTTCTTTCGACCAATTCTTTGTTGATGGCATCTACTCTCGCATTGAGCCTGTACAACTCATCAAATGCAGTCAAAGTCTCCTCCATCACGGTCTTGTCCTTGGAGTACTCCATTATCTGAGGAAGGTATCCTATAGATAGATCATTGGGCTTGGTAATGGTTCCTGATGTAGGTTTATCTATCCCCACGATGAGTTTCAAAATAGTAGATTTTCCCGCCCCATTCTTACCTACCAGTGCTAAATGCTCGCCATCTGAGATATGAAAATTGATATGGTCCAGCAGGTCGAAACTCCCAAAGGACATCGTAAGATCGTTGATAGAAATCATGCTTTTTCTACCTCCTCTTCAGGTTTTGAATTTTTGCATACCAAAATAGAGAGCTCATACAGAAGATATAGTGGCAAAGCTACTATCAGAAGTGTAAACGCATCTCCCGAAGGGGTGATAGCTGCAGCCAAAATGAGAAGTACAACTATAGCATGCTTACGATATTTCTTAAGCAATTGCTTGTTGATAATACCTATTTTAGACAAGATAGCAGCCAATACAGGCATCTCAAAAACTATCCCCATAATGAGGATAAGGCTTATGAACATCGATATATATGAAAGCAGCGATATCTGGTTGGGGACCAATTCACTTACTTGATATGTCCCTAAAAACCTTACTGTCAACGGGAAAACTGTAGCATAGCCAACTATCACACCTACATAGAAAAGAATCGCAGAAAATCCGAAAGCAGACCTGATGGCTGTTTTCTCTTTGGGATAGAGAGCGGGACGGACGAAATCCCAAATGAAATAGATAATAAGAGGAGCCGAAAGGACGAGACTCAAATAAAAAGAAATTTTGATGTGGGTAAAAAATTGCGCCGCAAGGTCTATATTGACCAATTGGAGTGAATAATCACTCAATCTTTTTACCCCTATCAGGGAGAGAAAAGCATTCATCCATCTGAACAGAAAGAAATCATTGCTCAGGGGAGCAAGAATGATATTGTTGAACACAAAATCTTTAAACAAAAAGATAACTATCATCAACACCATAATCACACCCAACGAACGGAAGATAACTTTTCTCAGTTCGTCAAGATGCTCCCAGAATGTCATTTCTGCGGCCACTTCCTATTTCTTCTTCTTTTTCTCGGTGGTAGTGTCGTTGAGAGAATTATTAATATCTTTCACCTCTTCGTCCAGGTTGATATCATCTTCTACCCCTTTTACCCCTTCTTTAAAACTTTTAACCCCTTTGCCAATGCCTTTCATCAATTCGGGAATCTTTTTGCCGCCGAAGAACAAAAGAATGACACAAGCGATGATGATGATTTCAGTGAGACCGAAATTACCGAAAACCAATATAGAATTCATATATTTTGATTTATATATTCAAGTATGCCAAATATAGCAATTTATTTGATGTAACTATTTTTTTGAAAGAGATAAAACACTTTTTCGCAAATTTTCCAATTTGGTAGTTGCATCATTTAACTTTTTCTTCTCTATCTCTATCACATTGGCGGGTGCATGGTCCATAAACTTCGGATTGGAAAGTTTGGACCTGACTCCTGTAAGAAACTTTTCGAGATGTTCTATCTCGAGCTTCATTTTATTAATTTCCTGCTCTACATCCACTTTTCCCACAAGTGGGACGAACATCTCAACTGTATCTACCATAAAAGCAACTCCGCTCTGACGGTTGTCAATAGCCTCAACAAAAGAAGTTTGAGAGATATTAGCCATCCTTTCGACTACTGAGATAATCTCTTCAGGAAAAACACCTTTCACTACAAGAGGGAGAGATTCACGAGGAGAGATATTTTTGGATTGCCTGATGTTGCGGATCGAAGCGATTGCAGACATCCCCTGCTCGAAAGATTTGATCAATTCTACATTGTATTTTCCGGCTTTTGGTTGCTGCATGAGCATAATGGTGTCACCTTTGCTGCGAGGAGCAAGACTTTGCCAAAGTTCTTCGGTGATAAATGGCATTATCGGGTGTAAGAGCTTCAGCAGTTTGTCGAAGAAGACCAATGTATCATGATAAGTGGACTTATCAATGGGTTTGCCATATTCAGGTTTGATAATCTCAAGATACCATGCACAGAAATCATCCCAAAATAGTTTATAGAGGGTCATCAATGCTTCGCTGATTCTGAATTTGGAGAATAAATCATCAATCTCCTCTATCGTTTGAGATAGTTTATTTTCAAACCAGCGTACTGCAAGGAGAGAATGAGAAGAAGGAGCTATATCGGAATCTACCTCCCAACCGCTTATCAGACGATATGCATTCCATATTTTATTACAGAAATTCCTTCCCTGCTCTACTTGTGATTCATCAAAGAGAATATCATTACCTGCTGAACTGCAAAGAAGCATTCCCAAACGCACTCCGTCTGCTCCATACTGCTCCATCAGTTTGATGGGATCGGGAGAATTGCCAAGTGATTTGGACATCTTCCTGCCCAATTTATCTCTGACAATACCTGTGAAATAGACATTCCTGAAAGGTATCTCTCCGCAGAATTCATCTCCTGCCATTACCATCCTTGCCACCCAGAAAAATATAATTTCAGGTGCCGTGATTAAATCGTTAGTAGGATAATAATATTTCAGCTCGGCATTTGGTTCTTTTTCAGGGAACCCCGGCTTGGATGGATCGAATACCGAAATGGGCCAAAGCCATGATGAAAACCATGTATCAAGGACATCCTCGTCTCTGTGAAGGTCTGAAGGCTTGATATCGGGATTGAGTTTTCGGGCAGCCAGGAGTGCAGCCTCGGGAGAAGCTTCTACCACAAATCTGCCATCAGGTAAATAATAAGCGGGAATCTGCTGTCCCCACCATAGTTGACGAGAGATACACCAATCGTGAGCACTTTCCATCCAGTGACGATAGACATTTTTAAATTTATCGGGAATAAGCTTTATCTGGTCTGTCTCCACTTTCTCGAGTGCCACTTTAGCAAGGTCATCCATTCTTAGAAACCACTGAAGGGAGAGGCGCGGTTCTATGACAGCGTTTGTCCGTTCTGAATGCCCTACAGGAGAAATATAGTCCTCTTCCTTCTCCATCTGCCCTGCCTCTGCAATCATTTTGATAATCTTCTTTCGAGCCACAAAACGATCTTCTCCCACCAATATTTGCGCATTTGCATTAAGGCGACCGTGTTCATCTATAATGTCAAGAACAGGAAGATTGTGCCTGAGACCGATTTCATAGTCATTGATATCGTGTGCCGGTGTTACTTTCAGGCAGCCGGTACCAAAATCCATAGTCACATAAGAATCTTCAATGATGGGTATCTCTTTGTTAATGAGCGGAATGAATATCTTCTTCCCCTTAAGATGATGATACCTTTTATCGTCCGGATTGATACATACTGCTGCATCCGCCATTATAGTCTCCGGACGAGTTGTAGCAATGATTATGTAATCTGTCTTGGATGGCTTTCCCCCTTCCGAGACCATATATTTCAGATAATACAGTTTGGATCTGGTCTCCTTGTGAATTACCTCTTCATCGCTGACAGCAGTGAGAGATTCGGGGTCCCAATTGACCATTCTGACACCACGATAGATAAGTCCTTTCTTGTAGAAATAGACAAAAGTATTAATGACTGCCTCACTCAGCGAGGGGTCCATAGTAAATTTGGTTCTCTCCCAATCGCAGGATGCTCCAAGCTTCTTTAATTGCTCCAATATGATACCACCATGCTTCTCTCTCCATTTCCACGCGTGCTCCATAAATTGCTCACGGGTAAGGTCACTCTTTTTAATCCCTTCTTCACTCAACTTAGCCACCACTTTGGCTTCAGTAGCAATAGAAGCATGATCAGTCCCCGGCACCCAACATGCATTTTTGCCATTCATACGCGCCCTGCGCACAAGTACATCCTGAATAGTATTGTTGAGCATATGTCCCATGTGGAGAACACCTGTGACATTGGGGGGAGGAATCACTATGGTATAGGGTTCCCTCTCATCGGGAACTGAGTGAAAGAAATGGTTGTCCAACCAATACGAGTACCATTTATCTTCAACTTCTGAAGGGTTATACTTGACCGAAAGTGCCATACAGCAAATTTAATATTTTTTAAGACGTGCAAATTTACACAAAATGCTATCTTTGTAAAGTTTTATTCTAAAAATATGTCACAACTAAATCAACCCCCAAAAGAAATCAATATCGAATTGAACAATGAGATAGCCAAAGGCACCTATTCCAATCTTGCCATTATCACCCACTCTTCCAGCGAATTTATACTCGATTTCGCAAGAATGCTTCCTGGTACGCCCAAGGCAGAAGTTGTCAGTCGTATTATTATGACTTCAGAACACGCCAAAAGACTGTTCATGGCCCTCAAAGACAATATCTCCAAATTTGAAGACATGAACGGCGAGATTGTAATTCATAATGCCCCCAAAGAGACCATTCCGATGGGATTCAGTTCAGGCAACGCTAACGCATAGCCACCATTCTCTATGAATATCAATCTTATACTTTTCTGTTCGTCTCTTCACGATAAGGATAGCATTTTGATGTCCCGCGCTCCCCTGTTTTCGGCTCTCAAAAGGCTTGGAGACATCAATATCATCGAGTATAAAGATTATGACAATGCCTTCTCTACTTCTCCCGATGAAGAATCTGTCACTTTGTTCTTTATTGCGTCGGGTGGTACAGAAGAATTGTTTTTAAAATTGGAGAAGAAACTACCTCCCTTTGTCATTCTTCTATGCGATGGCTATCACAATTCTCTGGCAGCCGGGTTTGAAATATCCTCATGGCTTGAACAGAAAGGCATCGAGCACGAACTTATCAATGTTCCCATGAATTTTCATGATCTCGATTTTTTGAGCATCAAGATAGCTTGTCTCAATCTTAAAAATCTTTTGTCAGAATTCACTTCCTCTCTCCCTGCCGAAGCACCTATGTCCTATTCTTCTCCTGACCAGATTTATTCTCTGTCACGTGTCCATAATCTCCTTTCGAGTTCTGTTATCGGTCTTATCGGTGGTGAGTCTTCCTGGCTTATCTCTTCTCATATAGATAGGAATTATGTCCAAAATCACTTTGGAGCACAATTTGTGGATATTGACATCAGGGAGGTTATTGATGATTTTACCCATTTTCATGGAGTCCCTGACATCCCTTCTCAATTCGAGAAAGCAGATTTTCCCGATAGAGAGGAGATTATCAAAGCTCTCAAGCTCTATGAAGTGCTATTGGCTATATGTCATAAATATTCACTCACAGCTTTGACCATCAAGTGCTTCGATATGATAAGCGATTGCCATTCTACCACTTGTCTTGCCCTTTCCATGCTCAACGACCATGGAATTACAGCGGGATGTGAAGGAGATATACCGGCGCTATGGAGTATGATAGTGGGAGAAGCCCTTTCAGGTAAGAAATGCTTTATGTGCAACCCTGCTTCTTCTTGTGATGATGAGAACACTTTGGACCTTGCTCATTGTACTGTCCCCCTCTCACTAGTCAGTTCATTTACTTTAATGTCACATTTCGAATCAAGGACAAGTATAGGTATAGCAGGAAGAATGATTCTCGGTGAATATTCTCTTATGAAGATAGGGGGAGAACATCTTGATAAAATGTTCAAGGCCGATGGAATGCTCATCGCCAATACCAATATCCCACAGAGATGCCGCACACAAGTGCGTTTTCATTTCCTCACAAAAGAAGATTTCGACCATTTCTTTTCATGCAGGCTCGGCAATCATATGATTATCACACCTCTAAGCGCAGACAATGAATAAAATATCATTCATCGGTGCCGGGAATGTCGCATTCAGACTCTCTTTGGCACTATGTGAAAAAGGTGCCGAAATAGATTATATTTTCGACAGAAGCGAAAGGAATGGGAAAAAGCTTATCAATGCATTGCAGACTTATGGTTCGAATGCGCAGTATTCCTTCTCCATTGATAGGTTACTCTCTTCCGATGTAGTTATTATTGCCATTTCCGATGATGCAATATCTGATATGGTGGCGCAAATAGATGATGTCATCACTCATCAACATTTCGACACCCTCCCTCTTTTCTTGCACACTTCCGGCTCCACAGATATCAAAGTCTTCGAAAGACTCGGCCAGTATGGATGCAGATATGGAGTGCTTTATCCAGTGATGACTCTCAATAAAAACAAGATAATTGATTTTAAAGATGTCCCCTTTCTCCTTGAAGGTTCAGACAATGAAGTCAACTCTACTCTGGAATCCATCGCAAGTTCGTTCAATTCACAATACACTTTCTGCGATTCACACAAAAGGCTTCTGATGCATATTGCAGCCATATATTCCTGCAATTTCGTCAATTATATACTCGGATTGGCCTTTGAATTGGCCGGGAAGGATCATACTCTTCTGATACCCACTACTCTGGAGGGGGTGCGGAATGCTTTTCTTCATACACCTGAAAGCACCCTTACCGGGCCTGCCAAAAGAGGCGACATCAACATCATCAGAAAACATCTCGAAATACTTGATGAACTTCAACTTCCTGAACATAAGGAAATATATCGAATCATCAGCGAGAACATTGTCAAAAACAATAAATAAACAGTATGCCAAATTACAATTACAAGACCAAATTGGGCACCATCAAAGCATTTGCTTTTGATATAGACGGAGTAATGACTGACGGAGGCGTATTTGCCACTTCGGATGGAGATTTGTTAAGAGTCTTTGATGCCAAAGATGGCTTTGCCATCAGAATGTGCCGTATGATGGGGTATCCGGTAGGAATCATCACAGGAGGCTCTTCTGAAAGTCTTATCAAAAGATGTGAATCCATCGGTGTTGAAAAGAAGAATATATATCTCAAAGCACGAAATAAAATTCCATTTTTCGAACAGTTCTGCTCGGACAACGGGATTAAGCCCGAAGAAGTAGCTTTCGTTGGGGATGATATTCCCGATTTGGGGGTATTGAAAGTATGTGGGCTTGCAGTGTGCCCATCAGATGCTGTGGCAGAAGTTAAAGAGATATGCGATTTCGTCTCCTATTACAGCGGAGGAAAGGGTTGTATAAGAGATTTGGTGGAGCAAGTGCTCAAAGTGCAAAATAAGTGGCATTTTGATGCTGAGCACCACGCTCATTGGTTTTGAGATTATATCAACATCTTGGCGGCATTGGGATCGCATAAGTCGCACACTCCACAGTTGGCACTCTCCTTCTGACCAAAATAGGATAATAGTCTTCTGCTTCTGCAATGAAAGTATCTTTCAGAGGTGTCTTTGTGGGATGAAATGTACTCATATACAGCATCCAATCGCTCCTTAAAGTTGTTTTTACGAGCCTCGTATGTGGTAGTTGAGAGGAAAAGATTGTCCGGAGATAGTCGCTCGTTATTTAAGCAGATAAGCGGAGAGCGCACTCTCGGTACATAAATAAGGACTTTCTGTCTCGAGAGGTTTATCAAAAGGGATTTGATACTGTCGACACTATCTCTCATAACCTTGGCAATGAATGCCTCGTCTATAGCGACAAGATTGGAAAATAAAGCGGGATAAATACGCATCAGTACTTTGATGAAAGAATCCAATTTGCTATTGGAAAGTTGTATGCGGTAGAGTTCATCACGGTTCACGGCAAACATGATTCTGCTGGGATTATCAATCTCATCTGTGAGAGTCCAGTATCCTGCACTATCAAGATACTTAATTGCATAATAAGCAGATGTACTATGTAACTTAAAGTGTCTGGAGAAGTCCAGTAAATCGAATTTATAACTCTGCCCTTCACCATCTTCGAAGGAGATGCCGAGATACATAAAAACTTTTTGATAGATGTCGGCGATATAATCTATGTCGGGAAATGTTATTTTATAGATTCTGTTGAGACGAGTGATGTCAGTATTATTCCAAAGCAAGAGAGCATAAGACTTAATCCCATCTCTCCCTGCACGACCTGCCTCCTGATAGTATGATTCAAGTGACTCAGGGAGGTCAAAATGGCATACAAATCTCACATCAGGTTTGTCAATACCCATCCCAAAAGCATTTGTAGCTACTATTATCCTCAGTTCTCCCCTCTTCCACAAGTCTTGTTTCTGGCTCCTTTCTTCTTTTCCCATGCCGGCGTGATAAAAATCTGATTCTACCCCTTGAGAATGAAGAAAGGATACTATTTCCTCAGTCTTTTTCCTCTCCCTCACATAGATGATTCCACTTCCATTCACCCCATTGCAAAGAGAGAGCAGTGCCCCGAATTTATCGTTAACGTTCCTGACAAGATATGCAAGATTGGGACGTTCAAATCCTGAGCGTATGATATTGGGACTTTTAAAATCGAGATTGGACATAATATCTTCCGCCACTTTGAGGGTAGCAGTGGCAGTAAGAGCTATTACGGAGACATTAGGTATGAGAGCCCTTATCTCCTTAATAAGAAGATAGTCCGGACGGAAATCATAACCCCATTGAGAAATACAATGGGCTTCATCCACGACAAGATAATTGACATTCATATCCATCAGTCTTGTTTGGAAAATATCCGTACGAAGCCTTTCCGGAGAGACATATAGAAACTTATAATCTCCGTATTTGGCATTATCAAGAGCGACATCTATCTCATGAAAAGTCATTCCTGAATGGATAGAAAGAGCTTTTATACCCCGAGCATTGAGATTCTGAACCTGGTCTTTGATAAGGGAAATAAGTGGGGTGACTACGATGGCTATGCCTTCTTTTTCGAGAGATGGGATCTGAAAGCAGAGGGATTTTCCCCCTCCGGTGGGGAGAATTGCCAAAACATCCCTGCCGGCAAGAGCTTCATTTATGATCTCCTCCTGCTTAGGTTTGAAGGAAGTGTATCCCCAATACCGATTCAAAATCTCTCCAATCATAAAAAGCACTATAATTTCACTCAAAGTTAGTCAAATCTATTTTTTGGCAAAAAAAATGTAGTAAATTGCACCCTTATTCAGAAGCAATAAATAACAATAATTAATACTACAACAATGGCAAATATCGATTTATCAAAGTATGGCATCAAGAATGTCAAACAAATTGTTTACAATCCAAGCTATGACGCTCTTTATAAAGCTGAGACAGACCCATCACTCACAGGGTTTGAAAAAGGCCAGCTGACAGAATTGGGAGCTATCAACGTGATGACCGGTGTCTACACTGGCCGCTCGCCTAAAGACAAATTCTTCGTTATGGACAAGACCTCCAAAGATACCATTTGGTGGACTTCTCCCGAATACAAGAACGATAATAAACCTGCCTCCATCGAGACTTGGAATGAACTCAAGAAGATAGCCTCGAAAGAACTTTCCGAAAAGAGACTTTATGTTGTGGACACTTTCTGCGGAGCTAATAAGAACACACGCCAGAAGATTCGCTTTATTATGGAGGTTGCCTGGCAGGCCCATTTCGTTAAAAATATGTTTATCCGCCCTACTGAGCAGGAACTTGCCGAGTATGGCGAACCGGACTTCGTGGTTTTGACAGCTTCGAAAGCCAAAGTGGAGAACTATTCTCAGCTCGGTCTCAATTCCGAGACCGCAGTGGTCTTCAACCTCACAGAGAAAATGCAGATTATCATCAACACATGGTATGGTGGAGAGATGAAAAAAGGGATGTTTTCCTATATGAATTACCTTCTTCCATTAAGAGGCATTGCTTCTATGCACTGCTCAGCCAATGCAGGTAAAGATGGGGATACAGCCATCTTCTTCGGTCTTTCCGGTACGGGTAAAACCACTCTTTCCACAGACCCCAAACGCAGATTGATAGGTGACGATGAACATGGATGGGACGATGATGGAGTATTTAATTTCGAAGGTGGCTGCTATGCCAAAGTCATCAATCTATCCAAGGAGAATGAACCCGACATCTACAATGCCATCAAGAGAGATGCCCTTCTGGAAAATGTCACAGTCGATAAAAACGGAAAAATTGATTTCAACGATAAGAGTGTTACCGAAAATACCAGAGTATCATATCCTATCTATCACATCGACAATATCGTCAAGCCCATCTCCAAGTCAGGTCATGCCACCAAAGTTATTTTCCTCACAGCAGACGCATTCGGAGTTCTACCTCCTGTTTCCAAACTTACACCTGCACAGACTAAATATTATTTTCTAAGTGGCTTTACCGCCAAGCTTGCAGGTACAGAGAGAGGCATTACAGAACCTACTCCCACTTTCTCAGCTTGCTTCGGAGCAGCATTCTTGTCACTTCACCCCACCAAATATGGAGAAGAACTCGTTAAGAGAATGGAGAAGGCCGGTGCTACAGCATATCTTGTAAATACTGGATGGAATGGCACAGGAAAGCGTATTTCCATTAAAGATACACGCGGCATCATAGACAGGATACTTGATGGTTCTATGGACAGAGCAGAAACTGTCTCCATTCCTCATTTTCATCTTGCCATACCTACAAAATTGGAAGGTGTTGACACAAATATTCTCGACCCTCGCAACACCTACGCTTCTCCTGCAGAATGGGAAGTTAAAGCCAAAGACCTTGCAAATCGTTTCATCAACAATTTCCAAAAATTCACAGGAAACGAAGCTGGGAAAGCACTTGTATCAGCCGGCCCTACTCTATAGTAAATAGCGGCGAAGCCTCTCTTCGGGGAAGGCAAAAAAGTTTCACCTCTCTTCCAACGGTCACTCCGATGGAAGAGAGTGCTTCTTTAGAGGCAGTATAAGCTTTTTCAGGGGTATTGTTGTTTTCGCTCAGATGACAAAGATAGATGGAGTTTAGTTTGTCGTTGTAGATTTTCTTAAGAGCTTCTGCGCACTGGTCGTTGGAAAGATGCCCTCTCCTCTCCATAATTCTTTTCTTTAAAAGAGGGGTATAATCTCCATTCAGAAGCATCTCTGTATCGTAATTGGACTCAATAATGAGATAATTCGCTTCTCTGCAATAATCTATTGCGTAATCGGGAACTTCGCCCAAATCTGTCATAAAGACAAATTTGTCTCCGAAAAAATCAATAAAATAACCGACAGTCTCAGTAGCATCGTGAGGTACTCCAAATGGAGCGAACTTCACTCCGCGATGTTCTGTAAAAGTCTCTTTTTTAATGACCCTGCGACAACCCGATATGTACCCTCCTGTACAGGGATGATGGTCCATGGCATCATGCAACTTGGCAGTAGCAAAAACAGGAACAGAAAGTTTCTGAGCCACATGACCGAGATTTTTGATATGGTCTATATGATCGTGCGTGACCAATATCATCTCAATGGAGTCCAACGAGATATTATTGTCTCCCAGACGTTTCTTTAGAGTTCTGCCTCCGATACCCATATCTATGACAAGGGCAGTCTTATCGTTACCCAGATAGTAACAATTACCATTGCTGCCGCTCGAGATACTCAGAAATTTTGTCATAGAGTTCATCTTTAGGATTATAAAGGATAGTGTGGAAACCAAGCTTGGCAGCACTCTCCACATTGGCGACGGCATCGTCAATAAAAAGAGTCTCATCAGGCTTGATTTGTGCCTGTTTGATGACAGATAGAAATATCTCTTCCCCCGGTTTGAGCATTTTCATTTTATAAGAGACAAATATCTTGTCAAAGATTTCTTCCATTTTATATCCCTTGTTCTTGAAAAGCTCCTTGGAGTATGGAAAACTGATGGGATTGGTGTTGCTTAACAGGAAAAGTCTGTAATCATCTTTGTAAAAGAGAAGTGTCTCTATCTTGTCTTGGGGGATGTCGCAAAGAAATCTGTTGAGAGAATAATCTATCTCACTATCGGTGATTATCCTCCCCTTCCCATCTTTAATAAAAGAGGAATTGGAACGAATAATCTGTCTAAATTTACGTGAGGATATATCGCCGTTTTCAAACTTTTCAAAGAAACCTATTTGTCTGTAACTGCTCAGTATCTCTCCGAAATTTTTATAACCGACTACTTCATCAAATGCGCGAAGGCAGGCTATTCTATTGAGAGGAACGATAACTCCTCCCAGATCGAATATCAGATTTTTAATCATCGTCGTGAGACTATAACTCCTCAATGAGTTTAGTGAAAATCAGCGACATCTTGTCTGCGGCAGCATCTGCAGCGCGTACGACATCGTCACCATTGTTTTCAAAGTCTTCTGCAAAGTCATCGTGAGCCTCATTGGTAATGACTGAAACGCCAAATACAGGTATATTCGAATGACGTGCCACTATGACTTCCGGGATGGTGGACATACCTATGGCATCTCCTCCTATGAGTCTGAAAAATTTATATTCGGCAGGAGTCTCATAGCTTGGGCCTGTCCCGGCAAGATAGACACCCTTCTTGATGGGGATGTTCAATCTTTTGGCAATATCCTCAACTTTAGCTATCAGTTTTAAGTCATAAGGACGTGTCATATCTGGAAAACGAGGACCGAATTCATCGAGATTGGGACCGACAAGTGGATTGGGAAGTTTATTGATGTGGTCTCTGATAATCATCAAATCGCCTACTTTGAAATCATAATTCACCCCTCCTGCTGCATTTGAGACGAAAAGATACTGAATACCGAGCTTTATCATCACTCTTATGGGAAGGGTAACTTTTTCCATAGGGTATCCTTCATAATAGTGAAATCTACCCTGCATGGCGATGACAAATTTACCACCGAGATAGCCTGCTATCACATTGCCCTTATGCCCTATTGCAGTTGATTTGGCAAAATTGGGAATATCGGTATATTTGATGACGGTGGGATGTTCTATCTTGTCCGCCAATTTACCAAGACCGCTGCCGAGAACTATTCCCACGAGCGGTTTTTGCTGAGGAAGTCTCCCTTTCAGATATTCCACAGCTTCATTAATTGCGATAATTCTTTGATCCATATTTTTTGGTGTTATTTACATTTTGATACAAGTCTCTGCGCCTCTTTGTCAGCCATCTTCAAGATTTCTTCTTCTCCCTTGACTTTCCTTCCCTGCATAAGTACTTTCCCATCGCAGATAGTGGTGTCTACACAGGAGCTATTTGCAGAATAGACGAGATTTGAAATAAAATTGTAATTGGGAACAAATGCTGGAGAATTGGTATCTATCAATAATAAATCTGCAAGCATACCTTCCTTCACTTTTCCGGCATTGAGTCTAAGAGCAGAGGTACCATTGACAGTGGCCATATCCATCAATTCATTGAGGGGAAGAGCAGAAGGATTTCTCCTCCATGCTTTCTGCAAGATGGCAGCTGTCTTCATTGCTTCCAAAATATCGAGATTGTTGGAAGAAGCACATCCATCAGTACCCACACAGACATTGGCTCCTGCATCACGCAATTCTTCATATTTAAATTTATATCCTGAAGCAAGTTTGAGATTAGAATTAACATTGTGCACCACGTTGACTTTTCTTCTTCCCAATGTGATGATATCATCCTCATCTATCCACACGCAATGTGCTGCTATTAAGTTGTCTGAAAGCAGTCCCATACGATCCAGACGCTGAACAGGAGACATACCATATTTGTCGTAGTGCTCCACATTCTCCCTTTGAGTCTCGGAAATGTGTGTATTTATAAGGAGATGATGGTCACGGGCGAAATCTTTTACCCAGAAAATATTCTCATCACATACTGTGTAGTGAGCATGAATGGAGACTCCGAAATGTACTCTTTCATCCCATTTGCGAGAAAGTTCATACATATTCTGACATTCATCTCTCTGAGAATGAATCTTATCGGCATCACCATTGTCCAAAAACACATAAGTCATCAGAGCCCTCAATCCACTCTCTTCTACTGCCAGATGAGTGCGCTCAATATTCCAATACTGGTCTGTAAAGCATGTAGTGCCGGTCTTAATCATTTCGAGGCAAGCCAATTTGGTCCCCCAGTAAAGCATCTCTTCATCCATATGGCTCTCGATATCCCACACTTTTGATATCCATTTATGAAATAACACATCTTCAACATATCCTCTTACAAGGGTCATAGCTGAATGAGTGTGCATGTTAACCAAACTCGGTGTGACGACTTTACCCTTCCCGTCGATGATTTCATCTGCCTGTTCGTCTATCCTATCGGCAATTTTATGGATGATGTTCCCTTTGATGAGAATATCTTTCATTTGCGTATCGAGAATCGCCCCTTTAATCAATAAAGAATTCATAACATTATCTTTATATAGTGGGCAAATATACTCATTTGGAAGTGATTATTGAAAAATAATGCCAAAAGTTGAAATTATTAAGTAAAATTCGATTTTAAGTATATATTTAATATATTTGCAGAAAATTTAATGCGAAATGATTACCAAACAGCTTATTTCTCCCAAAAGCATCGTGGTAGTAGGTGGCTCTGATGATATTCACAAACCAGGAGGCACCACTCTCAAGCATCTGATAGAGAACAAATTTGCAGGCAAACTGTATGTGGTTAACCCCAAATGTGATGAGGCACAAGGCATCAAATCTTATAGAAATATCGAAGAACTTCCTTCAGTAGATTGTGCCATCATAGCGATTGCTGCCAAATATTGTGTACCTGCAGTCAGCACTTTGTGCAATAAAAAATCTTGTAAAGCAGTAATTATCCTTTCTGCCGGTTTTCATGAAGACGGAGAAGAAGGCACAGTATATGAAAATGCCATAACGGACATCTGCAATAAAGCAGGTGCCAGCCTTATTGGGCCCAACTGTGTTGGAGTTATGACTCCTTTTTATGCAGGAATGTTTTCTGAACCCATCCCCAACCTTAATCCACAAGGTGCCTCTTTGATATCGGGTTCAGGTGCTACCATAGTTTTCATTCTTGAGTCTGCCATGCAGCTTGGATTGACATTCAGTCAGATTTTTTCCGTTGGCAATTGCGCTCAGATAGGTGTTGAAGATGTACTTGCATATCTCGACGAAAGTTATGTTGAAGGAGTAAGTTCAAGGGTGATAATGCTTTATATTGAAAGCATAAATGACCCTCAGAAGTTGTTCAAACACGCCTCTTCACTTGTACAGAAGGGTGTCAAAATAGCTGCCATCAAGTCGGGATATAGTGAGGCGGGAAGCAGGGCTGCCACATCTCATACAGGTGCTATGGCCTCCCCTGATAAAGCCATAAATGCTTTGTTTCGCAAGATAGGAATTGTCCGCTGCTACAGTCGCACCGAGCTTGTCACTGTGGCTTCAGCTATGATGTACCCTGTACCTCATGGCAAAAGAGTCGCTATTGTCACTCACGCAGGTGGGCCTGCAGTTATGCAGACCGACATCCTGTCGACTCATGGCATAGAAATCCCCAAATTTTCCGGTCCCAAAGCTGAAGAACTTCTTTCCAAACTTTATGTAGGTTCTTCTGTCTCCAATCCCATAGATTTTTTAGCCACCGGTACCAAGGAACAGCTCGGATATGTCTTGGATGCTTGTGAAAATGATTTTGACGTAGACGCTATGACTGTCATTTTCGGCAATCCTGGATTAGGTTCTATATATGATGTCTATGAACTCCTGCTGGAGAAGATAAAAACTTGTAAAAAACCTATATACCCCGTTCTCCCCTCCATCGTCAACGCTGCAGGTGAGATAAAAGAATTTCAGAGCAAAGGAGGCATAAGTTTCCCGGATGAAGTCGCTCTTGGGAATGCTATTGTCAAGATAGTTAACTGCCCGAAGATTATTACAGACAATTCCCTCCCTCCTGTAGATTATAGTATTATCAGAAAAGTAATCTCAAACAATCCCAATGGATATCTTCCTCCCGAACAGGTACAACTTCTTCTCGACGGAGCCGGTATCAATAGAACCAAAGAACTGGTTGCCACTAATATAGAGGAAGCCCTCGAAGCTGTCAGAGAAATTACTTATCCTGTAGCAATGAAAGTGGTAGGTCCCACTCACAAATCTGATGTCGGCGGAGTTGCTCTTAATATCTCTGATGACAACACCATGGCAACAGAATTCAAGCGTATGATGGGAATCCAAGGGACAACGGGCATTTTGTTTCAAAAGATGCTTTCCGGTACTGAGATATATGTTGGTGCCAAACGCGAAGGTAAATTTGGACATCTTGTTCTCTGTGGTCTCGGCGGAATATATGTAGAAGCATTGCACGATATTAATTATTCTCTATCCCCGGTTTCTAAGATTGAGGCTCAAGAGATGATTACCGGACTGCGTGGATATAAACTTTTAGAGGGAATCAGAGGACAGGAAGGGGTAAACATCACTCTATTCAATGAGACTATCAGGAGAGTATCTGCTCTATGTCATGCTGCTCCTGAGATATATGAAATGGATATCAATCCCCTATTGGGCAATAGCAAACAGATAGTAGCAGTAGATACCAGAATACGCTTGGAAAAAGAATAAATGAAGATATGGAATTGGTATAAATCACAAAGTCCCACTACGAAAGGGCTGATAATTGCAGGTCTGATTTTGCTTATCGGTATTATTATTCGCTGGGATTACGTGATGGATGGCATACGGAGAGGATTTAATTTTTATAACACCAAATAACTAATAACTAATAACTAATATTATGGCAGTACGCGGAGCTATCGTCGTGGATACGGAAAAATGCAAAGGCTGTGGTGTTTGCATCGCCAATTGTCCCAACGACACAATTGCTTTGTCCCATGAGGTCAATAGCAAAGGTTACAACTTTCTCGTTATGGCTAAGCCCGAGAATTGTACCGGTTGCACAAACTGTGCAACTGTATGTCCTGATGCAGTAATCACTGTGTATAGAGTTAAAATTTAAAAAAACTGATATGGCAGAAAAAATTCTTATGAAGGGTAATGAAGCCATCGCTTACGCAGCTATCAATTTCGGTTGCGACGGCTACTTTGGATACCCTATCACGCCCCAATCCGAAGTGATGGAGACGTTGATGAAAGAAAAACCCTGGGAGACCACCGGAATGGTAGTTCTTCAGGCTGAAAGTGAAACCTCATCTATCAATATGGTCTATGGAGGTGCTTGCTGTGGCAAGAAAGTGATGACCTCATCAAGTAGCCCCGGAGTCAGCCTTATGTGCGAAGGGATAAGTTACCTTGCAGGAGCTGAGCTTCCTTGTCTTGTAGTCAATGTAATGCGTGGTGGCCCTGGCCTTGGCACCATTCAGCCCAGCCAGGGCGATTATTTCCAAGCTACCAAAGGTGGTGGACACGGCGACTACAGAAACATCGTACTGGCTCCCGCTTCAGCTCAGGACATGTACGATTTCGTAGACGATGCCTTCGAATTGGCATTTAAATATCGCAACCCCGCTATGATACTCGGAGACGGCGTCATAGGTCAGATGATGGAAAAAGTGGAATTAAGACCGGCAAGACCTCGCAGAACAGATGCTGAGATCAAAGCTTTGTGTTCTTCTTGGGCAACTCTCGGCAAGACTGCTGACAGAAAGTCCAATACTATCACATCACTCGCTCTGGAAGCAGATGTTCAGGAAAGATTCAATATCAAACTCCAGAAGAAATATGCTGAAATAGAGGCCAAAGAAGTTCGCTACAGCACATACAAAACCGAAGATGCAGAGTATTTGATAGTAGCTTTCGGATGTATGTCACGTATTTGTGAAAATGTCATCGACTTGGCTCGCGAACAAGGCATCAAACTCGGTCTTCTTCGCCCTATCACCCTCTATCCTTTCCCTTCCAAAGCCATTGACAAACTTGTTCCTCAACTCAAAGGCATTATGTCAGTTGAACTCAATGCAGGTCAGATGGTAGAAGATATCAGACTGGTCTCCAATGGTCGTGTAAATGTTAGTTTCTACGGTCGTCAGGGAGGTATGATTCCCAATCCCGAAGAAGTATTCGAAGCCTTTAAAAAAACCATTAAAAAATAGGCACTATGGATATAAAAGATATAATTAAACCCGAAAATAAGGTATATGGGAAGACTCCCATTCTCACCGATAAAATATTACACTACTGCCCCGGGTGCTCACACGGTGTAGTCCACAAGATTATTGCTGAAGTGATAGACGAGATGGGCATTCAGGATAAAACTATCGGTATCTCACCTGTAGGATGCTCCGTGTTTGCATACAATTATCTCGACATTGACTGGCAACAAGCTGCCCACGGACGTGCTCCTGCACTGGCTACAGCTACCAAAAGGCTTATGCCTGATAAATACGTCTTCACATATCAGGGAGACGGAGACCTCGCATCCATTGGTACTGCAGAGATAATGCACGCATGCAACAGAGGTGAAAATATCGTTGTTATTTTCATCAACAACGCTATCTATGGTATGACAGGCGGTCAGATGGCCCCCACTACCCTTTTGGGACAAGTAACTGCTACCACTCCCTACGGACGTAAAGCTGAATTAAACGGATACCCTCTCAAGATTACCGAGCTTATTGCACAGCTTGAGGGCACCTGCTATGTCACACGTCAGTCTGTACAGAACCCCGGTGCTGTCCGCAAGGCCAAAAAAGCCATTAGAAAAGCATTCGAGAACTCTATGATGAAAAAAGGCACCTCATTCGTAGAGGTAGTAAGTACATGTAACTCGGGATGGAAAACCACTCCTGTAAAAGCTAACAAGTGGATGGAAGAAAATATGTTTCCGTTCTATCCCCTTGGAGATATGAAAGACAGATAATAAATAAAGAGAATATGAAAGAAGAAATAATAATTGCCGGATTCGGCGGACAAGGTGTTCTTTCTATGGGAAAGATTCTTGCCTATTCAGGAATTATGCAGGATCAGGAAGTGACCTGGATGCCATCATACGGTCCCGAAATGCGTGGCGGTACTTGCAATGTCTGCGTCATCTTAAGTGATAAAAAGATCAGTTCTCCCATTTTGAGTAAATTTGATACTGCCATCATTCTCAATCAGCAGTCTCTTGACAAATTTGAAGCTCAGGTGAAGCCCGGCGGACTCTTAATATATGATCCCAACGGAATAACCCGTCACCCTCAAAGAAAAGATATCACTGTTTGTCGCATTGCAGCTGTGGAAACCGCAGCAAGCATAGGTAATGCTAAAGCATATAATATGATAGTTCTCGGCGCATTTTTGAAGATGAAACCTATCGTTTCAATGGAAAATGTCAACAGAGGCCTTAAAAAATCCCTTCCTCCTCGTCACCACGATCTCATTCCCATGAATGAAGAAGCTATCAAGGCAGGAATGGCAGCTGTAGAAATACTGAATAAATAGTGCTGTTATGATTGTAAAGGGTGTCTTTGAAAACGAAGACACCCTTTTTTTATTTCTTAATCTCCCTTATCAACATACCCGGATAAAACCCGGCTCCTGTGAGTACCGTAAAGGTAGTCCCTGGCAAAGAGGCTCCTGCAGCATCTTCTTCAAGAGCCATATATCGGTTGTCCCATATCTTGCCCTCTACCGGAGCTATTGTTCCCACGCGCCGATATTGAGTTTTTCCATTGTCATCGACAGATACTTCAAGCACCTCAAATTTGGAAGAAGAAGAGACAGCCTCCTTCAATCCTATATTAGCAATGATATTTTTCCCATTCTGACTCACTTCAATGATGGGAGCTTTAATTTTGAAAACATCATTCTGCTTTTGCAACTCAGCTATATTCTTATCAATAGCACGTGCACATACTTTACGGATTACATCTCTCGAATCATAAAGCCCTTTGAGAACTGTTTTCTGGCTCTTATCGCTGTATGAAGAGATATATTTGAGTTTAAACAATCCTTTTTCCATCTCGAAAGCCTTTTTCCTCCCGGCAATTACTACAGGAGACAAGTTATCATCGCACCAAAATCTGTCATAAAATTCTCCGGCAATATCATCATTCCACTCCAATTTGTAGAGGTATGTAGTGATTTTCACAGTGAACCCTGCTATCAAATCGGAAATAGCACCTCCAAGAGAAGATGTGACTGAAACAAGCTGGGAGATAGTACTGATATTGGGGTTTAGAGAAGTAGACGAAAAGGCCAAAGAGGAAGCTCCGGCAGCTATAATTTTGAAAACATTGGTAGCAATCTCAGCATTGCGCTCTTTGTCAATATAACTAATATAATTGACTGTTACGAAAGTGTTCTCAATCAATTCTTCACCGGCATCTGCCAACATAGCATTTCCGCGTAAAGTAGTGCCTGAAACTGCAACATCTATCGTAGATGCATTATAATACCCCCTCTCCTGAATTAAAGAAAGGTCGAAAGTTCCTGAAGTTTTATTTCTGTCGAACCATCTGGCAACTACTCTTTTAGCCACCTGGTTTTGTTCCAGAAACAGAGCTATTTCTGAAGCGCTTGGTTCGTGGTCATACAGAAGACGATTTACACCCAGACTATGCTCATTGAATTTATCCGATATGCCGATTCTATCATATTCATCCATAATGTCATAGTAGAAGCAGTCTTTTTCGTTGGTGACAAGTACCTGATAGATGGAGCTTCTCTTATAATTAGAGACACTGCCATCTTGAGCAAAACTCCCATATGAGAAAATGAGCAAAATCGATATTACTATTATTCTTTTCATTTCACTTATTATCAATATGCCCAACTGTTTTCAGGAATAATATCATCGAGAGAGAAGAGAGAGCCTCCTGAGAGTGTAAAGTGTCCCTGATGGTCAATCTTCCCTTTTTTATGATCGACAAGAATCATCTTATTGCCAACTCTTTTAGGGCACAAATGGGTAACAACTACTTCAGCCATACCATCTTGGAACGAACATGCTTCATTATAGATAAACGGAATGGCTTCTTTCCCATCAATGTCAATATATCCGAAGAAATCATTCCAGGCACCATTATACCCCTTCTTATTAACAAGAGATACAGCGGCAAGTCCTTCAGAAAAAGATTTGGAGGTGGTGTATTTCATATCGGTCACCTGTTCACCCATGTTATTTATATATCCATAAAGATAGGTCTTGGCATCACGAACTACCGCTCGTTTTTCAGAAAATGGTTTAGCCTTAACATATTTTGGTGAAACAATAAGTTTACCTGTCGAATCGATATAACCCCATAAATTATCGATACACACAGCTGCCATTCCTTCACTATTCTCTCCTACGCGGTCATATTTACATTCAGAAATAACCCTACCGGAAATATCTGCAAACCCCCATTTGATTACATTGTTTTTTCCAACTTTGGAAGCGATAGAGACAAATCCATTTTTGACATCTGAAATCAGCTCATACTTGCAGGGTATTATCTCATTCCCGGAAACATCAATCAGCCCCCATTTCCCCAAACTGCATACCTTCATCATCCCTTCAGAATAACAATCTCCAACAGCTTCATATTTGGGAGCAACGACCACTTTACCATTTGCATCAATTACGCCATATAGATATTTACCATCTCTCACCACACCAATATATGCGGAGCCATCTCGATAGTTACCCACACAGTCGAAAATAAATCGGCTCAATTCATTGCCTTTCATATCACAAAGGCCCCACTTTCCCCCTTCAACGAAGATGGAAGAACTATCTTCGGATGTTTTCCACACTCCCCCATTATTGACCCATAATACATTATCTTCCCATTGAGGGACAATATCAGAATACTTGAAATCAATCAACATATTGCCCTTGTTATCAATCAGTCCCTTAAGTCCATCTTTCAACACTTCCCCCACACCATTATGGAATTCTTTAGTGTAAGTACACCCATCTATCAACACCTCTCCTGAGGAAGAGATGTATCCATATCCTCTATCATTGACAAAGAGAGCCACGTCATCTGAAAAATCACCCAATACCCTGTAAATGGGAGGAATAATCTCCTCAATACGAGAGTTCACATACCCATACAACCCACCATCAAAATATATCTGCTGTCGCAAATCTATCAGATACCCTCCTATCGTCCATGATGAATCAATATTGGGAACTTCACGATAAGCATATCCTCCACCGACAGCTACTTTGCAAAGACCATTTTCATCAAACTGTCCTATCAGGGAATATTTGGGAGAGACAATATATTTACCGGCAGTATCTTTAAATCCTATTAGCCCATCCGACAATATGGCCTGCGGGTATGTTTGTCCCCAAGAAGGGGAAGAAAAAAAGAAAATTAAAAAAAGAGAGATATAGAATGATTTTTTCATTTCTTATCTTTTTTCCAATACAAAAGTAATTATTTTCAGCACAATGGCAACATCGATCATCCGATGGAAGCAGCTCGACTTTTGTTGACTAAGATAACTCCCGCAAATACAGCTACGGCTGCTACAATTTTCTGCCAGCTTATCACATCCATACCTATCGAAATACTGATCACTGAAGCTATGATAGGCTGAACATAAGAGTACATGCTTATCACTGTCGGTCGGAGCACTTTTTGTCCTACAGGAATCAAAAAATAGGCTATGAATGTGGAAAAGAATATCAAGAAACCTACTTCCTTAATATAATTCGAAGACATCGCAGCATAATCAAGGGAGAAAAACTCTTTCATACCGAAGGGCACAGAAGCAAGCATCGAGAAGAGGAACATCCATTTCATAAATGTCACAACGCTGTATTTTGATATCAAAGGTTTGAAAATTCCCAAATAAAGGGCAAAGCACAGACAGTTAAAAATAATCAATACCACTCCCATTGGCTGGGTATTTGAGACTCCTCCATTAATGGAAACACTATTGAAAAGCAAGAATATTATACCTCCAAAACTGATAACTACACCTAAAATCTTCTTCCATGATAATGGTTCTTTCAGTGCTATGGCGGCTATGAACATAGTGTATATGGGTGTCAAGGCAGATAACATGGAAGAATCCATGGGGGTAATCTTGGTGATGGCATACAGAAACGACACCTGTGTAAGGTAGAGCCCCAGCATCGAAGCACAGAAAATTTTGAGCAAATCCTTACGGTCCACCTTCTCAGATGGAAGAAAAAGTGACAACAGCCAAAATAAGAGCGTTGCACCCAAAGACCTCAGACAAAAGAGTCCGAATGGAGAGATGATATGTGAATTGGCTAAATCCTTACATACTATGAGATTTAATCCGAAAATCGCGTATGCTGTAAAGCAAGAAATATGACCTATCAGGGTCTTGTTATTGATATTCATACCGCGTTACCTCACGGACCAATCTTATCTCGGATTACTATTTGGCATAGGCCACAGACCTTGTCTCTCTGATTACAGTAATTTTAACCTGACCGGGATATACCATCTCATCCTGGATTTTCTTGGCAATATCATTGGAAAGGACTTCAGCTTCTGCATCCGACACCTGTTCGGCACCTACGATGACTCTAAGTTCACGACCGGCCTGGATGGCATAAGTCTTGGTGACTCCCTGATGGGATAAAGCTATGTCTTCCATGTCTTTAAGACGTTTGATATAAGACTCTATCACCTCTCTGCGGGCACCGGGACGGGCTCCTGAGATGGCATCGCTCACGAGAACAAGAGGCGAAATCAGCGAATCCATCTCTATCTCTTCGTGGTGAGCACCAATGGCATTGCAGATTTCAGGTTTCTCTTTGTATTTCTCAGCTATCTTCATACCGAGAATAGCATGTGGAAGTTCTGAATCCTCTTCAGAGACTTTACCTATATCGTGAAGAAGACCTGCTCTCTTGGCAGTCTTAGGATTCAATCCAAGTTCTGATGCCATAGTAGCGCAGATGTTGGCCACCTCACGTGAATGCTGAAGAAGATTTTGTCCATACGAAGAACGATATTTCATCCTTCCGACCATTCTGATAAGCTCTACATGAAGTCCGTGGATACCGAGATCTATACAGGTACGCTTGCCGGTCTCCATAATTTCATCTTCAAGTTGTTTCTGAACTTTAGCCACCACTTCCTCTATTCTGGCAGGATGGATACGTCCGTCCACCACGAGTTGATGGAGAGCCAAACGGGCCACCTCTCTTCTTACAGGATCGAATGCAGAGATAAGAATCGCTTCAGGTGTATCATCTACCACTATCTCCACACCTGTGGCTGCTTCCAAAGCACGAATGTTGCGACCTTCTCGACCGATGATTCTACCCTTAATCTCATCATTTTCAATGTTAAACACAGTTACTGCATTTTCTATGGCAGTCTCAGGTGCAATTCTTTGAATGGTATTGATAACTACTCTCTTTGCCTCTTTGGAAGCATTAAGACGAGCTTCATCCATGACATCGTTGATATATGACATAGCCTGAGTTTTGGCCTCGGCTTTCATAGTCTCTACCAATTGTTCCTTAGCTTCGGTAGCAGACATCCCTGCTATATTTTCTATCTTCTCTACAGCCTCTTGATGCAGTTTGTCATATTCTTCGCTTTTACGATTGAGGATATCGAGTTGAGTCTTCAGATTCTCTCTGATGCTTTCTGCTTCTTTTTGTTTACGTTGAACATCAGTTGTCTGCTGATTCATTTGTATCTCCCTCTGCTTTAATCTATTCTCTGTCTGCTGTATCTGATTGTTCTTATCGTTGATATACTGTTCGTGCTCGCTTTTGAGTTGAAGAAATTTTTCCTTTGCCTGAAAGATTTTCTCTTTTTTGATATTCTCGCCCTCCAACTCTGCATTTTTAATGATTTGAGAGCTTTTTTGTTTTCGGACAGTGTTCTGAATGAGCACATAAACTCCGATAGCCAAAGCAGCAGCCACGACAGCTGTGATGATTAATAATACGGTAGTTCCCATTGTTTTATTATTGTTTTGTGATAAAAAACTAAAACAAAGGAGAGATAGAAATTGAAAAAGCCGCCGAATTACTGTTATCTGAAAACCTTAAAGTTAATTAAGATTTGAGCTCCGATTTCGGACTCAGACTTCCAACGTCCCATAAATGGAATCCTCAAAGAATAAATTCTGAGAGTAACCCAGGCCTGTCTTCATCCATCGAGTAGTCTCGGTATGTTAATAGTGTTGATTTTCGCAAAGAGTAGTCCGACGGCTAAATATAAAAGAACTTACTTTACATTGTTCTTAATATAATCATCAAGTTGATTATCAAGAAATTGAATCTCCTTAATCACTGACCCAGATACATCGGTCTTACGTTCTTTTACCATCTGAACCACAAACTGCAGGATGGTAATAGCCAAAGCATCCTGGTTATCAGTTATGGAATATCTACTTTTGTAACTGTCCAACCTTTCGGAGATTTTCTTAACTGCCACACGCATCACTTCTTCGTCATCGGGGTCAATGGAAAAGGGATAACTCCTGTCCGCTATTGTAATATTTATCTTCTGCAGCACCTTATCCATATCAATCGTTCAGAAGAGCAATGCATTTGTCAATTTCTCTAACCAACTTACCAATATTTTGTTTAGCCTCTTTCACGTCACTTGTGGACGACTTAAATGCTTCAATCAATTGTAAGTTATCTATCTTTTGCTCTAATTCTTTTATCTTGTTATTACTATTATCCAAATTTAATTTGTATTTCTCCAAACGTTCTGAAAGTAAGATATTCTCAGACAAAAGAGATTCGTACTTGGAAATGATTAACTCAATCTTCTTCTTCAGAGAATTCAGGACTATTTGATAACTTTCTTCCATTCAGTTGATATACAAACCACGCAAAGATAACAAAAATTTAAATGAATTTCCAATGACCAAGTTTTTTATATTCCGAAAAGGTGTCCGGGTCAATATATTTTATACTTGTGATATAATCATATAGAATGTCTCTGATATCGGTATAAGATCGTATCATCCTTTGATCTAATTTGCTTACATCCACTCCGGCCTGATAAAGGAGATTCCCCGCTCCGCTCGCACGATATGAGGTAATTGCCACTTTATATGTTGCATCCTTCTTGAAAGGGGTGCCATCCGCCATAGAAATGATATGCACCCTCCTACCATAGGGAGCAGATTTCTTGACAGTATAGACAAGACCTCCAGCACTGTCGTAGTTGTAATAACTCCCTTTATGATTAATCCAATTGTCGTAGGAATATTCAAGATATTTTTGAATCTCTGCTCCAGTCATTCTTATCATATAGAGAGTGTTCTCATACTTGTACAGAGTGAAAAGATCGTTGTAAAGTATTGGTCCGGCCGGCAGACAGCCATCCTTCTTGAGAGGTGAAGAGAAGGAAATATCTGCTCCCGTCTCAGAAAGTTGCACGATATGAATCAACGAGATGTATGAAGACATCCCATTGTAAGCGTCTGAGAGATAAACGGTTTTGGATAAATCTCCTATCTTTTTGGTGCTAAATGATTTGACCGATAAATAATCATCTTTGAAAAGGTCATCATACTCCGCATCTTCTTCAACTTCTTCCATTGAGATTATTTTGGAAGAGATCTTTTTAGAAATAACCTTTCCTCTCTTTTTAACAACACTTATGGAGACATCAGAAAGATTTTGTGCCTTTGTTCCTGCCTCTATTACCAATACACTATCCTGACCATTAAACACTTTCTGATGAGATAAGTGATGGTCGTGAGCAGCAAACACAACATCTATCCCCTCTGTATGGGAGGCAAGATAGAGTGCTTCGTTTTCCAATACTTTAGAATCCTCATTCCCAAGTCCTGCATGAATTGCCAAAAACAACAAATCGGGATTCTCTTTCTGGCGTACAACTCTGACTAATGAATCAGTCATGGAATAAATCGGTCTGAAAGACATTCCTTTGTATTTACTTTCGGGAAGCCATTCTGTGATGTTATCGTTAGTCATCCCTATTACAGCTATCTTCAACCCATTTTTGGAAAGAATTGCATATTCTTTGAAGTATGGCTTTCCATCATCATTACGGATGGCATTGGCAGCCATATACGGCATAGTGAGTTGTGAATATACTCTGTCATAAACACTATGTCCGGCTTCAATATCGTGGTTGCCCACCACCGCAGCATCATATTTCATATAATTGAACACTCTTGAAGCGATGTGGTCGGCTCCGGAAGTGTCCACAAAATTGAAATAATAAGTGACTATATCCCCTTGAAGGAGATCTCCGATATCGAGAAGAACCACATTGTCAGAACCATTGGTCTTTCTGATTTGGTTGACATAATTGGAAACATTGGAGAGCGAAGGGTGATTAGAGGCTTGAAATGAGAAGTATGGTTGAGAAAAAAAACTACCGTGAACATCGTTAGTAGCGAAAACTTCAATTTCAAAAGTGCCGGATCTTAATGAAGAGAAAGATGGTCTCAAGGAGAAGAACAATATAATCAAGGCAAGAATAATCGAACCTGTGATAACGAGAGTAAGAGAAGAACGTTTCATTTAGCAGGTGTTTTATTATATATTTTATTTACTATCAATGCAATGGCACCATCACCGGTAACATTGCAGGCAGTGCCAAAGCTATCCATGGTTATATAAAGAGCTATCATCAGACCAGAGAGATTGCTGTCAAATCCGAGCATTGAACTGATGAGACCAATAGAAGCAAAAATAGCTCCGCCGGGAACACCGGGGGCAGCTATCATTACTATTCCAAGCATCATTATGAATCCTATGTAAAGTCCTGCGTCTGATGGCAAACCATTCATATATGAGAGAGCGAAAGCACATGAAACAATTTTCAGAGTGCTTCCGGCCAAATGAATCGTGGCACATAGTGGCACGGTAAAATCTGCAATATCGGGATTGACACCATTTTTTTTGACCTGAGCCAGAGTGACAGGGATAGTCGCAGCAGAAGATTGAGTACCCAAAGCAGTCAGGTAGGCAGGAAGCATCGTTTTGAGCGCACGGAAAGGATTCTTTCGGGTCACAGCTCCTGCTATAGCAAACTGAATGAGCAATAATAAGATATGAAGGACGATTATCACCACTATCACCAATAGGAAGTCATCCAATAATGAAGTAAATACACCCTCGGCACATAATTTCAGGAAAATGCAGAAAATAAATAATGGAAGAATAGGAATTATTACCTTTTGTATGACAAGTATTATGACCTCTCTAAACTCGCCCAACACAGATTTGATAGTGTTGCCTTTGATTACAGCCAACGAAATCCCAAGAATGAAAGCGAGCACCAACGCCGACATCACACTCATAATGGGTGGAATACTTATTTCGAAATATGGGCTGATTGATGTAGTGGAAGTATTAATAATCGTTTCACCGGCAGATGGAGTTAAAAACCAAGGATAGGCCAGGCGACAGGAAAAATAGGCAAAAATACCTGCGAAGATTGTGGAACCGTATGCAATGAGAGCTGTGATAAGAAGCAATCTCCCTGCACCTTTGCCAAGGTCAGCAATTCCCGGCGCTACCAACCCGATGATGAGAAGAGGAATTATAAATCCCAAAAAATTAGAGAAAAGGGAACTGAACGTAGCAAAAACTCTCACAGCCCAGACAGGAAAAAAATAAGAGCAAGCTATACCTAATACTATGGCAATAACAACTTTAGGAAGGAGTGTGAGCTTCAGTTTCATCACATTATTATTTGTCGTTCTTGTAGTTCTTGTCCTTTTTATCTTTTTTGTCTTTCTTCCATTTTATATTCTTGACAGATATTCCGTCCAGTTTGAAAGACAGATTTACCAATTGCTGCCAGGCGAAGTTGCCCCCTTTATCGAAATTGAAAACGCAAGAAAGCTTCACATCGAGGAAATCTTTGGCTACAGGCTTCCAGTAAGCTTCCAATCTGTCATACAAACCTGAATTGGTGGAATAAAAAAGTTCACCGAAATAGAGCATTCCGCCATACATATCTCCATATTTGTCGGTATTGTAATAATACGGCATTAGGTTCTCACCGATATAAAGTGAGTTAGATAGACCTACACGCCATTTTTCCAGTGAAATATCAACATGGCCACCTTTTGGGAAAATCCAATCTCCAACATAATACCTGTCCCTTTGAAATGTCTGGTGCCACCCGAGGTCTAAGTCGAAGACATCCAATGGAAGCCATTTAGAAAAACTGATACCGATAATAGGATTGATGTGGATAAGATCGACTACATAATCGCG
>CAYMAX010000008.1:0-36970 GCA_964388595.1 uncultured Muribaculaceae bacterium | reverse complement strand
CAGATGGAGCAGGTGAAGAGAGTTAAGAGGGCAGAAAACGGCATGATTTACGACCCCATCACCATTATGGGGGACCAGACAGTGGGAGATGCTCTCCGTCTGATGAAAGAAAATCATATCGGAGGGATTCCTGTAGTGGATGCTGCAGGTATGCTTTGCGGTATTGTTACCAACAGAGACCTTCGTTTCCACGACAATATGCACACCCCCATCAGCGAAGTGATGACCAAAGATCATCTCATCACTACCCGAAAGGGTAATGACCTGAAAGAGGCTTCGGAATTGTTGCGAAAATATAAGATAGAAAAGCTGTTGGTAGTCGATGACCATGGCAAGCTTGCAGGGCTTATCACCTACAAGGACATCATGAAGGTAAGAGACAATCCTACCGCCAGCAAAGATTCCAAGGGACGTCTTTTGGTCTCTGCAGCAGTAGGTATCAGGTCCGATACTCTGGAAAAGGTGGAGAAATTGATCTCTGCCGAGGCAGATGCAGTGGTCCTTGATACTGCTCACGGTCATTCGGTGTTCGTTCTTGAGACCATCAAGAAAGTTAGAAAAGCATTTCCTCATATTCAGATAGTGGCAGGTAATATTGCTACAGGCGAAGCTGCCATTGCCCTCAAAGAGTGCGGGGTAAATGCAGTGAAAGTGGGTATTGGCCCCGGTTCTATTTGCACTACCCGTGTCATCGCAGGTGTAGGTGTGCCGCAGCTTTCTGCCATCATGCTCGCTACCGAGGCTTTGAAAGGGAGTGGTATTCCCGTTATCGCAGATGGAGGTATCCGTTATTCAGGAGATATCGTGAAAGCGCTGGCCGCAGGTGCCGGTACCATTATGGCAGGTTCTCTCTTTGCAGGTGTGGAGGAATCCCCCGGAGAGACAATTATTCTCAATGGCAGGAAATATAAATCTTACAGAGGAATGGGTTCTCTGGAAGCTATGCAGAAGGGTTCCAAGGATAGATATTTTCAGGATATGGAAGAGGATATAAAGAAGCTCGTTCCTGAGGGTATTGTGGCACAGGTGCCGTATAAAGGGACTCTTGCTGAAGTCGCTTACCAGCTCACGGGAGGACTGAGAGCCGGAATGGGTTATTGCGGTGCACACAATCTCAAAGAGCTCAGGGAAGCCAAATTTGTGAGAGTCACAGCTGCAGGAGTGGTCGAGAACCACCCTCACAACGTCACTATCACGAGTGAATCACCCAATTACAGCAGATAGTTATGAAACGCTCCATCATAGTCCTTTTGATGATTTTTCAATTGGCTTCATGCCAGGTGATAGACAGACTTTTCAAAGGTGAAGTGGTGGCTCGCGTGGGTAGTGCAGTCCTTTACAAGAACGAGGTGGATGCTTTGATCCCCAAGAAATGCTCCCCACAGGACAGCATACAGATAGTTGAGAAATACATTTTTTCGTGGGCTACCAAACATCTCCTTCTCTCCCAGGCAGAAAATTCTCTTACCAAAGTTGAGAAAAATGTTGACAAGGAGCTTGATGACTTCAGGACCTCTCTTCTGGTCTACAGGTATGAAAATCTTTTCGTCCAGCAACGACTTGACACCCTCATCTCCAACGAAGAGTGTGAACAGTATTATGCTGACAACAAGGAGAGTTTCGCCACGAGTGTATCGATAGTGAAGGCTATATATATCAAAATCAATAGCAGCTCCCCCAATCTACAGATTATCAAGACCCTGTCCCGCTCTTCCAAGGAGGAAGACAGGATGAATCTCTATGATATGTGCTACAGCTCTGCCGACCAGTATTATGACTTCGAAGGTCAGTGGGTGGCATTGAATATCATAGCACAGGAGATGGAGACTGATATGGTCTCTCTCGAAAATAGTTTGAAAAGCGGAAACACCTACTTCGAGAAGGAAGACCAGGGTATTACCAACTTAGTTTCCGTGTACGAAAGCATTGCACCGGGGAAGATTGCTCCTTACGAATATTGCTTAGAGAGGATCAAAGAGATCATCTTAAGTAAAAGAAAACAGGAGCTTCTCACAAGTTTGGAACGAAATCTGCTTGATGATGCTATTAGTTCCGGTAAATTGTTGATTTATTCCAAATAATATGACTCTTACATCTTTTTCACATAGGTCTTTGGCAGCAGTATTGCTGTGTCTGGCAAGTACAGTATTCTCTTATGGTCAGAAATATAGTAATGGGCTGATAGATAAGACTGTAGCATTGGTTGGCAATGACATGATAATTTTGTCTGAGCTTGAATCAGAGGTTCAGATGTTGCAGTTTCAAGGCTATGCTTCCGATAAAAATCTTCGTTGTATGGTGCTTGAAAACATGATGATTTCCAAGCTTTTTCTTACTCAGGCCAAGCTCGACAGTCTGACTGTCAATCAGGATATGGTCACTGCCACTCTCAATGATAAGATTAACCAAGTGCTCACGCAGCTTGGAGGAGAGAAAGGGGTAGAGCAGTATTTCGGAAAGAGTATTTATAAACTCCGTTCGGAGTGGAGGGATGCCCTCACAGAACAGTCTTTGGTCCAGGATATGCAGAGGAAAGTGTCGAGTTCTACGGAAAGTCTCACTCCCAAGCAGGTGGAAGCTTTTTACAAAAGAACTCCAAAAGATAGTCTCCCCATTATTTCTACCCAATATCAGATAAGACAGATAGTACTCTATCCCGATAAGAAAAATGCAGAAATATCTGTGAAAGAGAGACTTCTCGAATTTAGAGAGAGGATTATGGCAGGAGAGAAGTTCTCTATGCTTGCCACTCTCTATTCTCAGGACCCCGGGAGTGCCATGAAGGGAGGTGAACTCGGCATGGCTTCCAAATCTATCTTCTGGCCTGCATTTTCAGATGCAGCTATGTCATTGAAAGTGGGGCAGGTATCTCCCATCGTGGAGACTCCGGATGGCTATCACCTTATTCAGCTTATAGACAAAAACGGAGATATGTTCAATGCCAGGCATATTCTTCTCAAACCCACTTACACTCAGGAAGACCAAAGTAAAGCCTTTACCAGGCTTGACAGTATCAAGAGGGTGATTTTATCAGATTCACTTTCATTTTTCGTGGCTGCAAGATTTTTCTCTGAAGATTCCAAATCAAGGACAAATGGGGGGCTGGTATCTGATCCTCAAACCGGTTCGGCACTTTTCGAAAAGGACCAGCTCAAGCCGGCAGATTACGATATTCTGAAAGATATGAAAGAGGGCGATATATCTTCGCCGTTTGAGTCTGTGGATGACGAGGGCAGGGGCAATACCATCTACAAGATCATCAAGCTTGACAAGATAATTCCTTCACACGTGGCCACTTTCAGCGATGACTTCAATGTCCTCACCGAGGTCGCCAAAGGCAATAAATCCAGGGCAGCCATTGATGACTTTATCAAAGAGAAGCAGGCAAATACATATATTGTCATAGATTCCCAATTTCACAATTGCGACTTTGATAGAAGCGGTTGGATCAAATAATGAGAAGACTTTTTTGGTTAGCTGTATTTTTGACACTGTGTCCCACTTTTCTTTTCTCCCAGGAGCAGGAAGACAAGGATAGTCTCGTACGTCTGATGTCTGCTACCAAGGCCCGTCTGGTGGAGCAGGATGGGAAGTCTTTCAGAAAATTCGAAGGGAGTGCCCGTTTCCTTCACAACAACACATACCTCAATTGTGATACTGCCCTTTGGAACGTCGAGGACGAATACATCGATGCTCTTCGCCATGTTCAAATCATTCAGGAGAATACCATTCTCTCCGGGGACAAGATTCATTATATCATCAATGATAATCTGGCGCAGTTTAGAGGGTCTCTCGTTCAATTGGTTGACAGGGATAACAATACATTGAGGACCCATTATCTCGATTATAATACCAAAGACAGCGTCGCCACATTTATCGGCGGAGCGGGGATGAAAGATAAAGACGGGAACATCATAGAGAGCCAGATGGGGTCTTATGATTCCAAAGCCAATCTTTTTACTTTCATTCGGGATGTGGAGATGTTTTCCGATTCGTTGTTTTTCGTTTCTGATACGATGAGATATTTTTCTAAGTCAGAGACTGCCCGTTTCGGCAAGAATACTCGTGGATGGAAGGGAGACAACGCCTTATCGGCCGGAGGGGGCTGGTACAACAGAAGGGATGAGACTTTCTTTTTCGACAAAGGGGTATATATTCAGACCAAGGATTATGAAGTGTGGTGCGACAGGGTATATTATGACAGGAAAAAGGAGTATTGTCATCTCTATGACAACATCCAGATACTCGATACAGCCAATAATGTGATACTGCTCTCTGACGAATTGGAGTATTGGGATAATCCACGACACGGGATAGTGTACAATTCCCCTGTCCTGATAATGCTGCAGGATGATAAGACAGGCAGGGACTCCATCTTCATAGCTGCGGACACTCTCAAATTTTCTGTCAAGAGAAAGTGCGATGTGGACAGCACAGTGTTAGCGGCTGCCAAAGAGAGGCTTGCGCTCACCAAGATAGACCCCTATGCCAATGCTTTGAAAAACATGAAGGCCAGTGCCAAATCCAATTCATCCGAAGGTCAGGGGGGACAACCCCGTACCCCGGGAAAAGGCACCAAACTGAGTGGTAAAGGGAAAACAGGTGCAGGCGGACCGCCTGAAGGACAAAAAAAAGATACTGTCGCGGCCGTGGCGCATGATTCGGTGGCTGTGACGGACTCTTCTGCCAGGACTTTTGCACTTGATTCTGCTGCATTTGCAGATTCTGTGGCAAGGGCCGATTCCATTGCTGCCCTGCCCGATACTACCCAGGTGGTTTTCTGCGAAGCTTATCATCACGTGCTGGTGTTTAAAAAAGATTTGCAGCTAAGATGTGATTCTCTTCAGTACACAGGTATAGATTCGATAGCTCGTCTCTACAAATCTCCGATAATTTGGAAGGATATCACACAACAGCTCTCAGCCGACAGTATGCAGTTGATTATCGAAAAACAGCTTTTCAAAAAAGGTTATCTGCTCTCCAATGCATTCATAGTCACTGAGGAGGAGAAGGGAAAGTACTACAATCAAGTCAAGTCCCCTGAGATGATAGGATATTTTGAAGATAGTCAGCTCTCAAGATTTGATGCGCTCGGAGGGGCTTCTGCCATCTTCTATTTGGCAGAAAATAACACGGTGACTACTATGAATCAGAAGGAGACTAAGATTATCTCCGCCAGATTGAAGGATGGTGCACTTCAGAGGATTCATTACATAGAGAGTATCAAGAGTGATGCCTACCCTGTGTGGGGTTTGTCGAAAGATAAGCAGCAGCTTAAAGATTTCAAATGGGTCCCCGAACTTCGTCCCTCAGACCGAAATGCCCTTACCAGGAGACTTGTCAAGTCTTCCATAAGACAGGAAGTGATATCTTCTCCCACTTTCCCGTCATTCCAATACACACACCTCTATTACGAAGGTTATATCGAGCATATTCTCCAGGAGATTGCCGATAGGAAGCCTTTAATATGGAAAATCGGCAAATAATTTATATTTTTGCTTGATTATTTAGTTTCGGATTAAAATTCTTAATCGATATGGTGGTTTTTAATATAGATGTTAAGGAACATAGTTTTTCAGATGTTTCCCTTCTTTTCGATAAACAATGTAAAATCTCACTCGGAGAAGCATCCTGCGCCAGGATTCAAAAGTGCAGGGATTATCTCGATGAGAAGATTAAAAAATGTAAGGAACCCATTTACGGTGTCACTACCGGGTTTGGTTCTCTGTGCGATGTCTCAGTCAATCTGAAAGACCTTTCGCAGCTTCAGAAAAATTTAGTGATGTCCCACGCTTGTTCTCTCGGAGATGAAGTAGATGAAGATATTGTCAGACTGATGATAGCTTTTAAGGTCAAATCATTGGCTTACGGCTACTCCGGTGTCCAGGTATCGACTGTCCGCAGACTTGTCGATTTTTTCAATGAGGGTGTTTATCCGGTGGTATATCAACAGGGTTCTCTCGGTGCTTCGGGAGACCTCGCTCCTCTTGCCAATATGTGTCTTCCTTTGCTCGGACTCGGCGAGGTAAATTATAAGGGCAAAAAATACTCCGGAGAGGAGATCAATAAAAAGATGGGTTGGAAGCCTCTTACTTTGTCATCTAAAGAGGGACTTGCCCTTCTCAACGGGACTCAGTTTATGCTTGCTCATGCCATCTGGTCGCTGAACAAGGCCAAAAAACTCTCAGCTATGGCAGATATGATATCTGCACTCTCTCTCGATGCCTTCGATGGCAGGATAGAACCTTTTACCCCCGGAGTTCACAAAGTGAGACCTCACAAGGGGCAGATGGAGACTGCTAAAGCGATGAAAGAATTGCTGAAAGGGAGCGAGATAATAGCCCGTCCCAAAAAACATGTTCAGGACCCTTATTCTTTCCGTTGCATACCGCAAGTACATGGTGCCTCCAAAGATGCCATCAGATATGTTGAAAATGTATTTATGACAGAAGTCAATAGTGCTACAGACAATCCTACTGTTCTTCCCGATGAAGACCTCGTCGTCTCTGCAGGCAACTTCCACGGAGAGCCTCTCTCTATGGCACTTGATTTTCTCGCCATTGCTCTTGCAGAGCTTGGCTCCATTTCGGAGAGAAGGACCTATCAGCTGATTTCTGGCAAGAGAGAATTGCCCTCATTTTTGGTAGCTCATTCTGGATTGAATTCCGGATTTATGATTCCTCAGTATGCTTCGGCATCCATTGTCAGTCAGAACAAGCAACTTTGTACCCCGTGTGTGGTCGATACCATCGATTCATCTCAGGGTCAGGAAGACCATGTCAGCATGGGAGGCAATGCAGCCACTAAATGTGTCAGGGTGGCTCTCAATGTAGAGAAGATTTTGGCAATAGAGCTTATGAATGCAGCTCAGGCACTCGAGTTCAGACGTCCGCTGAAGTCATCTCCCAAGATAGAACACTTGGTAGAGCAATATCGCAAAGTGGTTCCGTTTATTGAGGAGGATACAGTGATGTATGTCAATATAGAGAAGAGTATTAATTTTATTAGAAAAATGTAAAAGGGTACGGCTATGAGAGTATTTATCAAAAACATTAAGAAACTTATCAACGTTAGAGAAAACGTCGTTGCCCCTCTCGGCGGCAGCAAAATGTCTCATCTTCCTTCTCTTGAAGATGCCTATATTCTGGTGAAGGGCGACAAGATAATGGATTATGGCAAGATGTCTGAAATGTCTTTTGAACAACTCAATGCCGTCGAAAACAGTGTTAGCAAAGTAATCAACGCAGAAGGAAAGATGGTGTTGCCATCCTATTGCGATTCTCACACTCATCTTATCTATGCGGGGGGGAGAGAACGCGAGTTTATGGATAAGATACGCGGTCTTTCCTATATGGAAATAGCAAAACGGGGAGGCGGGATACTCAATTCCGTACAATTGCTTCATCGTACTTCCGAAAATGAACTCTTCGTGCAGGCACGTGAGAGAGCCATGGAGATTATCAAACAAGGCACCGGAGCAGTCGAAATCAAAAGTGGTTACGGACTCAATCTCGAAGACGAGATGAAAATGCTTCGTGTGGCTCGCAGGATAGGAGAGGAGACTCCACTTACTGTGAAGACTACTTTTCTGGGTGCTCACGCTGTGCCTGAAAGATATAGTGAAGACAAAGAGGGGTATGTCAATGAGATTATCAATGAGATGATACCCATGATAGCTTCCGAGGACCTTGCAGATTATATCGATGTCTTTTGCGAAGATGGATTTTTCTCTGTCGAAGATGCAGAGAGGATTTTCACAGCAGGTATCAAATACGGGATGAGGCCCAAAGTTCACGCCAATCAGATGAATTTCTCTGGTGGAGTGCAGGTGGGAGTCAAATACAATGCAGTCTCTGTGGACCATCTCGAACATACAGGTCCCGAAGAGTTTAAAGCTCTCAAAGGGAGCGAGACTATTGCCACCCTTCTCCCAGGTGCGACATTCTTCCTCGAGATGGACTATGCTCCTGCCAGACAAATGATTAAAGCAGGACTTCCATTGGCGATAGCTTCCAATTACAACCCCGGTTCTTGCCCTTCTGGAGATATGAGATTTATGATGACTCTCGCTTGTCTGAAGATGAAGCTTACTCCGGAAGAGGCTATCAACGCCACTACCATCAACGGAGCGTATGCCATGGGAGAGGGAGACATCTTGGGAAGTATCTCTGTAGGTAAGAAGGCCAACTTCTTTATTACCAAAGAGATTCGTTCATACGAATATATCCCTTATGCATTCACGACACCTCTTGTAGCTACTACATTTTTAAACGGGAAAATATATGGATAATTACAAAACGCCCCTTGGTGAGATACAAGTCACCTTCATCGGACACGCCTCCGTCATGATAAGATGGAATGGCAGGATTATTTATACCGACCCCTATTCGGAAATAGCTGATTATCATGGAAGGCCCAAAGCTGACCTGATTCTCATCACCCACGCTCACTATGACCACTACGATGCAGAAGCACTTTCGGAGATAGAAAAGCCTTCTACCATTTTCGTGGTGAGCAAGAACATCGGCAAAAAGGACAAAAGATACAGAGTGCTTCTCAATGGAGAATCTACAGACTTCGAAGGGATTCACATCTCTGCAGTCCCTTCATACAACATCAATCGCCGCAATGACCACGGAGATTTGTTCCATCCCAAAGGGGAAGGCAACGGCTATATTCTCGATTTCAATGGATTCAAACTCTTTTTTGCAGGCGACACCGAGCCGGTAGCGGAGATGAAATATGTCACCAACATCGATATTGCATTTCTTCCGAAAAATCTTCCCTACACCATGACAGACGAGGAATTTGTCTCGCTGGCCAATGCCATCAGACCAACTTACCTCTATCCGATTCATTTCTTCGAGCTTGATACCTCATCTCTGTTGAGGCATTTGGATACCGGGATAACATTGATAGATACAAATAAAAAATAATATGATACAAAGACTTATAGAATGTGTTCCGAATTTTAGCGAGGGACACGATATGCACATTATCAAACAGATAACAGATGTAGTGGAGGCAGTGGAGGGGGTCAAACTCCTAAATGTCGACCCTGGTGCCGCTACCAACAGGACTGTTGTGACTTTCGTGGGAGAACCTGAGAAAGTGGTGGAGGCTGCTTTTGCTGCAGTGAAAAAGGCTGCAGAGGTGATAGATATGCGTCATCATCATGGAGAGCATCCCCGTATGGGTGCCACAGATGTGTTGCCTCTCGTTCCTGTGTCTGGAGTTACCATGGAGGAGTGTGTGGAATATGCCAGAGCATTGGGCAAAAAAATAGGTGAGGAACTTTCCATCCCCGTTTACTGCTATGAGAGTGCTGCTTTCAAACCTCAAAGATGCAATCTGGCTCTGTGCCGCGCAGGTGAATACGAAGGTCTGTCCAAGAAATTTGAAGACCCCGAATGGAAGCCCGATTTCGGACCCGCTGTTTTCAACGATTCAGTGGCCCATTCAGGTGCGACAGCAGTGGGAGCAAGAGATTTTTTGGTTGCAATAAATTTCAATCTCAATACCACTTCTACCCGCAGAGCCAATGCCATAGCATACGATGTGAGAGAGAAGGGGCGCAAGAAGAGAGAGGGAGACCCTATCGTAGGCAAGGTGGCAAAGGATGCCAACGGCAATGTCATCTGGATGCCCGGCACTCTCAAAGGATGTAAGGCAATAGGTTGGTACATAGAAGAATACGGTATAGCTCAGGTTTCCATGAATGTTACCAACATCACGCTCACTCCTGTGCACGTTGCTTTTGATGAGGTGTGCAGGGCTGCCCACGAACGTGGTATTCGTGTCACAGGTTCTGAAATCGTGGGACTGATTCCCAAGAAAGTGCTGATAGATGCAGGTAAACATTATCTTTCTATGCAGCAGCGTTCACTCGGCATAGCCGAAGAAGATATCGTCAACATAGCTGTGAAGTCGATGGGGCTGGATGACCTTCGTCCTTTCAACCCTCGTGAGAAAGTCATCGAATACTTGCTTGAAGACGAGAACAAGGCTCATCGTCTGGTGGACCTTTCTACCAAAGGTTTTGCTCTGGAGACATCTCGCGAGTCACCTGCACCCGGTGGAGGTTCTATCTCTGCCTATATGGGTGCTCTCGGAGCAGCTCTCGGGGCTATGGTGGCCAATCTGTCTTCTCACAAACCTGGTTGGGATGCTCAGTGGGAACATTTCTCCAAATGGGCTGAGAAGGGACAGGAAGTGATGTCTGAATTGCTGTTTCTTGTCGATGAAGATACCAATGCTTTTAACAAGATAATGGCTGCTTTCTCTCTTCCCAAAGGTTCTGACCGGGAGAAGGAGATTCGTTCCGAGGCTATTCAGGAGGCAACTCTTTATGCCACACAGATACCTCTGCGCACCATGAAGACCTCTTTCAAAGTCTTTGAGATAGTGGAAGCGATGGCTGCCGAGGGCAATCCCAATTCAGTATCAGACGCAGGTGTGGGAGCTCTTGCTGCCCGTTCTGCAGTGTTGGGCGCACATCTCAATGTCAGGATTAATGCCTCTTCTCTGAAAGACCGCACTGTGGCCGAGCAGCTCCTGTCGGAAGCTTCTTCCATAGCAGAGGATGCTTGCCGCAAAGAGGAAGAGATATTAAAGATAGTGTCATCCAAAATCAAATAAGATTATGAGTACAAAACTATTGGACAATAAAGTGGTACTTATCACAGGTGCCGCGAGAGGCATAGGTAAGGCCATTGCATTGGAACTTGCTTCTGCCGGTGCTTCCATCGCATTTACCGATTTAAAGGAAGATGAGCTTTTCAAGACTACAGTTTCCGAGATTTCTGCTTTGGGAGTTAGATGTATCGGGTATGTATCTGATGCTTCCGATTTTGAGCAGACTCAGAGTACTGTCTCTCGAATAATCGAAGATTTCGGACGGATAGATGTCCTCATCAATAATGCAGGAATCACTCGTGACGGACTTATGCTTAGGATGAGTGAACTTCAATGGGACTCGGTCATTCTTGTCAATCTCAAGAGTGCGTTCAATTTCACTCACGCAGTTATTCCCTTTATGTCACGTCAGAAAGGTGGCAGTATCATCAATATATCTTCCATAGTAGGTGTCAGCGGTAACGCAGGACAGTCCAATTATGCAGCTTCCAAAGCGGGACTTATAGGATTGGCTAAATCTATTGCCAAGGAGATGGGTCCTCGCAACATCAGAGCCAATGCCATAGCCCCCGGTTTCATCATTACAGAAATGACCGAGGCTATGCCTGAAGAAGTTCGTAAATCTTGGTGTGAGAGAATCCCTCTTCGCAGAGGCGGTACTCCTGCAGAGATAGCCAAAGTGGCTCTCTTCCTCGCATCCGACCTCTCTTCGTATGTCTCGGGGCAGGTGATTATCTGCGACGGAGCAATGTCATAAAAAAAGCACCTCTCGGAGGTGCTTTTTTTATAATATGTTACAATTGCTATTGAGCTAATTTCTTATAGGAATCGTAGCGCAGCATTGCATATTTCTGTGTCTTGGCAAAGAGTTCACCAGCCTGGTCAGGGAAGGTCTTCAGCAATGAGCTGTAGCGAACTTCGCCTTTGATGAAATCTTGGAATTTGGACCAGTCGGGTTCTTTGCTGTCGAGAGTGAATGGATTCTTGCCTTCTTCTACTAGTGCAGGATTGAATCTGTAAAGATGCCAATAACCGCATTCTACTGCAAGCTTCTCTTCCATCTGACTCTTGCCCATACCGTTTTTCAATCCGTGATTGATACAGGGAGCATAAGCAATAATCAATGAAGGACCATCGTATGCTTCGGCCTCTTTGAGAACGTTGAGGTATTGAGCCTGACTTGCACCCATAGCTACCTGAGCTACATATACATAACCATAACTCATAGCCATCATTCCGAGGTCTTTCTTGCGAATCTTCTTACCTGAAGTGGCAAATTTGGCAACTGCTCCTGCAGGGGTTGATTTGGATGACTGTCCGCCGGTGTTGGAATAAACTTCGGTGTCGAGAACCATCACATTGACATTCTCTCCTGAAGCGAGAACATGGTCAAGTCCGCCGTATCCGATGTCGTATGACCAGCCGTCTCCGCCGAAAATCCATTGACTGCGTGCTGCAATATAATCTTTATAGTCGAGAAGTGCTTTGCAAGTATCGCATTTGCAAGCTTCCATCATGGGAACGAGTGCGTCAGCTATCTCACGTGTGATGGCGGGATTGTTTCTGTTTTCAAGCCATTTGGCGAAGAGGTCTTTCATCTCTGAAGTGCAGCATGTGCATTCGAGACCCTCTTTCATAAGGCGTGCCACTGTGTCGCGAAGTCTTTCAGTACCGACTTTCATACCCAGACCAAACTCTGCATTATCTTCGAAGAGTGAGTTGGCCCAAGCCGGACCACGACCATTCTTGTCGGTGCAGTAAGGAGAAGCAGGGAATGAACCGCTATAGATGGAAGAACATCCAGTAGCATTGGCTACCATCATCCTGTCACCAAACAACTGGCTGATAATCTTGAGATAAGGAGTCTCACCGCAACCTGCGCAAGCACCTGAATATTCAAACAGTGGCTGAGAGAACTGAGAATTTTTGACATTCTGAGTCTTGGGAGCTACCTGGTCTTTGTATCCTACATTGGTGTGCAGATAATCGAAGTTGGCCTGTTCGGAGAGCTGGGAGTCGAGATGTTTCATCACGAGAGCTTTCTCTTTGGCAGGGCAAACATCTACGCAGTTGCCGCAACCTGTACAGTCGAGAGGAGATACCTGAACGGTGAAATTGTATTCCTTGAAAGCAGCATTGCCTTTGACGCTCTTAATGCCTTTGGGAGCTTTGGCAAGCTCTGCATCGGTGCTCAGGAAAGGACGGATGGCTGCGTGAGGGCAGATGTATGAACATTGATTACACTGAATACAGTTGGCAGAATTCCATTCGGGAACGCTGACAGCTATACCGCGTTTTTCGAAAGCAGCAGTACCTGCAGGTATGGTGCCGTCTGTGTATTCTCCTGCGAATGCACTTACAGGGATGTCATAACCGGCTTGAGCATTAACAACGTCAGCGACATTGCGTACCCATTCGGGAGCAAGACGTCCGAAGTTGGCAGGACGGAATTTGGAATGAACGTTTTTCCATGCGGTGGGAATCTCAACTTCTTCATATTCAGCACCTCTGTCCACAGCTGCATAGTTCATATTCACGATTTTCTCACCTTTTTTGCCATAACTCTTGTCGATGGCTTTCTTCATGAATGCTACAGCATCTTCGTAGGGAATGATGTTGGTGATTTTGAAGAATGCAGACTGAAGGATGGTGTTTGTTCTGTTGCCAAGTCCTATCTCTTCAGCTATCTTGGTGGCATTGATGATGTATAATTTGAGATTTTTCTCGGCAATGATTTGTTTGACATTGTCGGGAATTCTCTGAAGTGTATCTTCTACTGACCAAAGGCTGTTGAGAAGGAAAGTACCGTTTTTCTTGATGCCTTTGAGGATGTCATATTTGTTGAGGTATGAAGTGACGTGACATGCGACGAAGTCGGGAGTGGAGACAAGGTAGGGAGAGGTGATAGGCACGTTGCCAAATCTCAAGTGAGAGCAGGTATATCCGCCTGATTTCTTGGAATCGTAGTCGAAATAACCCTGGCAATATTTGGATGTATGGTCTCCGATAATCTTGATGGTGTTTTTGTTGGCACCTACTGTACCATCTGAACCAAGGCCGTAGAATTTGCATTCATAGGTACCTTTTTTGGCGAGTGACACTTCTTCTCCGAGAGGGAGTGATTTGAAAGTGACGTCATCTACTATGCCGATGGTAAAATCGTTCTTGGGCTGTTTGAGCTTGAGATTTTCGTACACTGCGAAGATTTGGGCAGGGCTGGTGTCTTTGGAAGAGAGTCCATAACGACCTCCTACGATGATGGGCATCTCTTCAGCTCTGTCTGCGAGAATCGATTTAACATCGAGGTACAGAGGTTCTCCGACTGAGCCGGGCTCTTTGCAACGGTCCAATACGGCAATCTTCTTGACGCTCTTGGGAAGTGCTCTGAGGAAATATTTGGCTGAGAAAGGTCTGTAAAGACGGACTGTGATGACTCCCACTTTCTCCCCTTTTTCCATCAATGAGTCCACTACTTCGCGGATAGTCTCACAAACAGAACCCATAGCTATGATGATGTTCTTGGCTTCGGGGTCTCCATAGTAATCGAAAGGAAGGTAATGACGTCCGGTAAGTTCGCTGATTTCACCCATGTAACGAGCTACGATATCGGGAACTGCATCGTAGTAGGGATTGATAGCTTCACGTGCCTGGAAATATACATCGGGGTTTTGCGCTGTACCTCTGGTGACGGGTTTATTGGGATTGAGAGCTCTCTTGCGGAAATTTTTAAGAGCTTTTTCGCTTATCATCTCTTTGACAGCGTCACTGTCGAGCACTTCTATCTTTTGAATCTCGTGTGATGTACGGAAACCGTCGAAGAAATGGAGGAAAGGAATGCTCGATTTGATAGCTGACAGATGAGCGACTGCTGCCAAATCCATAGCTTCCTGTACTCCTGAAGATGCGAGCATAGCGAAACCGGTCTGCCTGCAAGCCATTACATCCTGGTGATCACCGAAGATGGACAGAGCTTGTGTGGCAAGGGCACGAGCAGATACATGAAATACTGCAGGAAGCAATTCTGCAGCGATCTTGTACATATTGGGAATCATAAGAAGTAATCCCTGAGAAGCGGTGTAGGTGGTAGTAAGTGCACCGGCCTGAAGGGAACCATGAACAGCACCTGCTGCTCCGCCTTCGCTTTGCATCTCTGTGACTTTGACAGTCTCACCGAAAAGATTTTTCTTGCCGAAAGCAGACCACTCATCTACCAATTCCGCCATAGTGGAGGAAGGAGTGATGGGATAGATGGCGGCGTGTTCGCTAAACATATACGCAACGTAAGCCGCTGCGTAGTTACCATCGCAGGTAATAAATGTTTTTTCTTTAGCCATTATTTAATTGATTTTTAATAAGTTAGATATTATTGTAATATTTATTGTTTTTGAGAAAATAATTCCGCGAAGTTAGGTAAAAAAAATCACTATATACATTTTTTTATAAGTCCTTGAAGCACGGTGCCGGGACCCAATTCGAAAAATTCTGTGGCTCCGTCATGGTGCATATTTACAACAGTTTGCGTCCATCTGACGGGAGAAGTGAGTTGCATCAGAAGTTTCTCTCTGATGACAGCTGGGTCACGGCTTGGCAGGGCATCTACATTTTGATAGATGGGACAGATGGGAGAGGAGATATGTGTCTTGTCTATAGCTTTGGCAAGTTCTTTACGTGCCGGCTCCATAAGTGGTGAATGAAATGCACCTCCCACAGGCAATATTAGAGCCCTTTTGGCACCTGATTCTTTGAGTTTGTCACAGGCCATTGCCACAGCTTCTTTGGTGCCTGATATGACTAACTGACCGGGGCAGTTGTAATTGGCAGGGACTACGATACCATCAATGCTTTTGCAAATGTCTTCCACTTTCTCATCTTCCATACCGAGTACCGCTGCCATGACCGAAGGGGTCATCTCGCAGGCACTCTGCATGGCCATAGCTCTATGGCTTACTAATCTGAGCCCATCTTCGAAATCCAATGCACCGCTTATCACAAGAGCTGAAAATTCTCCCAAAGAGTGTCCTGCCACCATATCGGGATGAAGGTCTGGAATAGTGGCTGCCGCTGCTACGGAGTGAAGAAAGATAGCAGGCTGAGTGACTTTGGTCTGCTTGAGGTCATCCGCCGACCCGGTAAACATAATGTCGGTGAGATGAAATCCGAGGATAGAATCTGCTTTTTTGAAAAAATCTCTGGCACGCGAATCGGTGTCGTATAGTTCTTTACCCATTCCTGGGAATTGGGCACCTTGTCCCGGGAAAACGTATGCTTTCATAAAATGTATTTTTCTTTTAACTTTGCCAAGCTCTTTGCCTCCGTAGTTTAATGGATAGAATGAGAGATTCCGGTTCTCTTGGTTGGGGTTCGATTCCCCACGGAGGTACTAATCCAAGGGCTTATTTGTGGATTGGCTGTCGATGGTTTGTTTTGTCTTGAGAGCCATGCGCACTCGATAAGTAGATATAAATTCAGATATAGAGTATATCAACAACGCTGCTCCGAAAAAGATGAACAGGAAGTTGAGAGTGGGGAAAATATTTAAGAAAATTATAAAACCGCAGGCTGAAGTCAATACCGGGCCGATGAACAGCACCCATGAAAAATGAACCGACTTCAGTGAACGAATCAGCACTACTATCTCGCTGATACCAAATAGCAATAGTACAAATCCAAAGAGAAACATTATGATGCCCAGGAAGAATGTGGGGAAGCAAATCAACACAAGTCCGAAGGCCATCTCTACTATCGCATTCATAGTGAGCAGGGATGCTTCATCGGACTTCCATTTGCCTGTCAGGGAGAGTATCAGAGAGATGGCTCCGACCAGGAAGATAAGACCTCCCAAGATGTAAATGATATATTTCTGTATTTGTTCCGGCCAGATAATCAGAGAAAGACCTAAACAGAAGGCGATAATGGCTCTTGCATAGCCGTATGAAAGATCAAAAAAAGTATAAAATCGTTTCATTGTGAAATGGATTAAATTGTAAAAACAAATGTACAAAAAACGTGCTCAATATTTATAAATAAGTTATTATCTTTGGCAAGTTAAAAACCAAACGTATGAAAAAATTCTTTCTCTTCTTAGCAGGGCTGCTTATTATCGCGTCTTGCGGCACGAGTAATAAACTTAACAGGGCTGACCAGAAGTGGTCCTACGAGCTTGAAAGTGCAGGGGTGGGAGTAGATGGCACTTATGCTATCAAAGTATGGAGTTTCTCCAGAAAGCCTCAAATCTCTCCTGAAATTCCCAAAATGAATGCTGTCCACGGTGTGATTTTTAAAGGTATTCCTGCAGGTCAGGGAGCAGTCGCTCAGCCTCCTTTGGCACCCAGGGAAGTCGAGACATCACAGGCAACATTTTTTGATAACTTCTTCACCGGCGATTATGCAGGCTACATCAATCAAGTAGCCCAAGGTTCCACTCAGGTGGTCAAGACCGGCAAGAATGAATTCAAGATAGGAATAGTCCTCTCTGTCGCCAAGGAAAGACTGAGAAAATATCTCGAAGAGAGCGGCATCATCAAAGGACTCTCTTCAGGCTTCTAATATTACAAATATGAAACGAGCATTATTTATCCTCGGGCTGATGTTGATATTTTCTTCATCCCAGGCTCAAGAATTGAAATCTTTTAAGAAAGGCAAGTTGATAGGCTTTAAAGATTCTTTTGGCACTATCGTGACTCAACCCAAATATATGAAAGTTGGTGAATTTGAGAAGGGATATACTTGGGTGATGCTTGGCAATAAGTTTGGTGTGATAGATGCCACAGGCACAGAGGTTGTCCCTCTCGAATATGACTATGTGGACCTCTTCAATGACGGCATGGTGGCTGTCAATCAGGGAGGCACTCTCACAGGAGATGGTTTCTTCGATGGTGGCGGGTGGACATTCATAGACCTTTCTACAGGTGCCCCCATATCGGATTTTGTTTATACTCAAGTTGGCCCTTTTATCGACGGGTTGGCATGGGTACAGATGGGAGGCAATCTTCAACGTAAAGTGCGTACTTATGCACAATATGATAAGAATACAGGATCGGCAGCCGGCAGCAGGATGTTTACTATTTCTGATTTCTTCAGTATGGATGACCTTTTCAATAAATACAGGTCGACAGGCAACTGGTCACTCATCAATAAGAATGGGGAGACTGTTACCGACAAAAAATATACGCTTGTGGGCAATTTTCAGAACGGGCTGTGCTGGGTGATGCGAGATGACAAATACGGCTATATTGATGAGAACGGAGCGGAAGTCATTCCGGCTCATTATAAGTTGGTACAAGGCTGTCCCGATGCCCCGGTCTCTGTTTACAAATACACTGTGCAGGGTGCTTCCACTCGTTGGGTGTCAGATTTTTCAGGAAAGAAAGCATGGTATGATGCCAAGGGCAACATGGTCGTCCCTTTTGAGATGAGAGATGAGATATTTTCCATTACTCAAACTATTCCAAATGAGATTTGGGATTATTAATCTAATGCTGATATGAAAAACAATAAATTATTTTTGACGGTTTTAGGCTTATTTATTGCCTTTCCTCTTTTTGCGCAGCAGAATGTTGATCACTATCTGAGAAGTTCTCTTTATTCTATCCTCGTATCCCATCCGGATAAGAAAATGAATGACGAGATCACTACTGCTTACATGAATATTAATACTCCCGATAAGTTCAATGACCACGACCTGAGTGTCAAATGTATCACCACCCAAAGCACTAATCCTGTCGATGTCAAGATGGAAGTATCCAACTTCGTGATTGAAAACAACATAGGCAGAAGATTGGTAGCCAAATGGTTTGACAGAGACAGAAGCACCGGCGGTTTTGACGGTGACCTTATAGTGTACAGGGGGCAGTATAATGCATCAGACATAGATGTCCAGACTGCCAAGCAGAGCAAGAGGGGGATGTCCATGCTGGACGATGCGGGATACGAATTGATAGGCAACACCTTCGTGATATTCAATGATATTACATATATCGACAAAGAAGAAGGTGCTCAGCAAGCCAAAAAGGCCTTCAATATCATTGGTAACATATCAAGTGTTTTACTCGGAGGGAGTAGCATAGTAACTCAGGTGGCCTCTTTGGGAGCATCGATTTCGGATGTGATAGCAGGTTTCACTGTGAAGATTACCACATATCTGTATCAACTCAATTGGAATGATGAGATAGCGGGGACTTTTTACAACGATTACTACTTCGATAAGAACGACCTCAATCCCGAGATGAGAAAAGCTTTCGATGCTGACGATGTCACTTTTGGGATGAGATATGTCGGTTCGTATGATGCCCGCAGTTCCAAGACAGTGATGAGGGGTATTTACAAACCCGAAGAGGTGTTCAGAAAAGTCTGTGCACGTGCTATCGACAACAACATCGTGGAGCTTCAGAAGGAGTATGACGAATTTAAAGTCAAAGTGCCTCTTTACAGCACTGACCCCATCACCGTGAAGATAGGCAAGAAAGAGGGAGTGAGTGTCAACTCCAAATATGAAGTATTGGTTACCGAGATAGATGAAGCAACAGGTGTGAAAACATTTAAGAGAGTAGGTATCATTCAGCCTCTTCCCGGTCAGATATGGGATAACCGTTATATGGCTGCTGAAGAGCGTGCAGATGGTGCCAATCTCGATGTTACCACCTTTAAGAAGGTAAGCGGTGGCACATTTTATGAAGGGATGCTGGTCAGAGAAATCAAATATATAGGTGGCACACAACAATAAACCCAATGTAGCTTTAGTGCTTGCAAGCGGAGGTTCCCGAGGTCTTGCGCACATAGGTGTCATAGAAGTGCTCGAGGAGTGCGGCTATCATATTACTTCCGTGTCAGGGGCTTCTATGGGTGCCCTGGTGGGAGGTATCTATGCTGCCGGCGGGCTTGGTGAGTTTAAGAAGTGGATGAAGCAGATAGATAAAATGAGAGTCTTCTCACTGATGGACTTCACATTGAGCAAAGATGGTCTGGTGAAAGGGGAAAAGATTATTAAAGAATTGGAGAAATTGGTCCCCGATGTCTCCATAGAGAGCCTTCCAATTCCTTTTACCGCCGTCGCCACAGACATTCTTCATCGTCAGGAGGTGGTTTTTGACCATGGGTCGCTGTTCGCCGCCATTCGCGCTTCTATCTCCATGCCATCCATTTTCAGACCTTACCGGCTTGGCAAGATGGTGCTTATAGATGGTGGAGTCATCAATCCGATACCTCTCAACAGAATATCCCGCACACAGGGGGATATTCTCGTAGGGGTAGACCTCAATGCTCCATACATTGAGAAGAAGAAGGAGAAAAAAAAGTTCAATCTCCCTCTGGGCGAAGATGATTCTCTTAATTATGTCACGATACTCAATGAATCCTCAAGTCTGATGATACAGACCAATTCAGAACGGAGCCTCTCACTCTACAAACCCGATATTACTATCAGTATTCCCAAAAATGCTTTCAGCACTATGGAATTTTACAAGTACGAAGAGATAGTGGAGATGGGGAGGGGTGCGACCATCAAAGAATTGAGACGATACGAATCTTAAAATCCCTCTCAGAATATTTTGGGTGGAAGATGGGCCTCGAACCCACGACCTCTAGTGCCACAAACTAGCGCTCTAACCAACTGAGCTACATCCACCATTTTCCATCTCACTCTGGAAATGGAGGTGCAAATATATACTCTTTTCTTTTATTATCAAATCTTTTTTACCTTTGCGATTCATTGAATAAGAGCACTAATTATGGCAAAAGAAATCAAGTTTTCCCTTATTTACAGGGACATGTGGCAGTCATCGGGAAAATATGTTCCCAAGGTAGAACAGCTCAAACAAATAGCTCCGGTTATCATCTCTATGGGATGTTTTGACAGGGTGGAGACCAATGGTGGCGCATTCGAACAAGTCAATCTTCTCTTTGGAGAAAATCCTAATGTCGCAGTCAGAGAATGGACTGCACCTTTTAAGAAAGCAGGTATTCAGACACATATGTTGGAAAGGGGGCTCAATGCCCTTAGAATGAACCCCGTACCAGAAGATGTCAGGGAGTTGATGTATAAAGTCAAATACAAACAGGGAACTGATATTTCACGTTCATTCTGCGGTCTCAATGACCATCGCAACTTGAAAGGTTCTGTGATACTTGCCAAGAAAGCCAAAATGATATCTCAGGTGGCTTTGAGTATTACCCACTCACCTGTCCATACTGTTGATTATTATATGGGAGTGGTAGATAAAGTGGTAGAATACGGATGTGACGAGATATGTCTCAAAGATATGGCAGGTGTGGGTCGTCCCGCTTTTCTGGGAAGACTCGTGAAGGCTATAAAGGATAAATATCCTCACATTATCGTGCAGTATCATGGTCACTCAGGCCCCGGATTCTCAGTAGCTTCTATGTTGGAAGTGGCCCGTGCCGGTGCTGAATACATAGATGTAGCTATGGAACCCCTTTCATGGGGCAAGATTCATCCCGATGTCATCACGATACAGGCTATGCTGAAAGATGCAGGTTTCCTCGTTAAGGATATCAATATGGATGCCTATATGGAGGCTCGCAGACTTACTCAGTCATTTATAGATGATTATCTCGGATATTTCATTGAGCCCGGCAACTACAGGATGTCTTCTTTGCTCGTGGGATGCGGACTCCCTGGTGGTATGATGGGTTCTATGATGTCAGATTTGAAAGGTTTTTCAAGTGCCATCAATGCTTCCCTCAAAAATCAGGGTAAGAAAGAGCTTACCATCAATGAATTGGTTGTGAAATTGTTCCAGGAAGTAGAGTATGTATGGCCTCGTTTGGGTTATCCTCCATTGGTTACCCCTTTCAGCCAGTATGTGAAGAATACAGCTCTGATGAATCTTATGCACCTCTTCAAAGGTGAGCCTCGCTGGACCACCATCGATAAGGATACCATGAATATGATTCTCGGTAAGGCCGGTACACTTCCCGGACCTTTGGCTCCTGAGATTCTTGAAATCGTCAAGGATAAAGGGCTTGAATTCTATACAGGCAATCCTCAGGATGCTTTCCCCAACGAACTTCCTCATTTTATTGAGATGATGAAAGAGGAGAAGTGGGATAGAGGGCGCGATGATGAAGAACTCTTCGAATTTGCCATGCACGAGAGACAATATCGTGATTATAAGAGCGGTGTGGCCAAAGAGCGTTTTGAAAAAGAGCTTGAAGAGGCCAAAGCCAGGGCAGGTGCTCCCATTGTGATTACCCGTCCCGTTGTGGAAGTTCCCTCTTTCGATGCAGCCAAGATTCAAGAATTACACCCCAATGCACAGCCCATTCAGGCTACGGCCAAGGGTCAGCTTATCTGGCAATATGATGTGGCCGGAGAGAGTACTGCTCCCGCTATTGGCACTGAATATCAGGAAGGCAAGCCTGTATGCTTCATACAGACCTATTATGGGATGGAGCCTGTAAATGCTCTTAAAAAGGGAAAGATTATAGATGTTACTGCCAAGCAAGGTGAGATAGTTCAGAAGAACCAGGTACTTGGCTACATAGAATAGGGCACGTTGAGGGTCAATGTTCGTGAAGTATCATCAAGAGAGATGATAAGGTCTTCATGAAATGGGATAAGCCTGTCGCCCGGAAGGCTCAGGCAGATGTTCCCAGAGAAGTCAAATACTTCTTCGATGATTCCCAAAGTGACTCCGTCTTGACGAATGAGGGTATATCCGACGAGTTCATCGAAGGATGTTCCCTCTTCTTTTTGGCTTTTAGCAGATACTACGAAAATTTCTTTCCCGACTATCTCTTCAGAAGCTGCGAGACAATCGATATCCTCTAGTTTGAGGATGGCCCGGTTGGTCCCTTTGGCAACGATAGATTCGATATAAAAAGGAACCGATAATCCTTCATAAAAAAGGAATACCGGTTCTTTAGTTTTAATCTTTACTGACAAGTCGGGGAAAAATGAGACCATTACTTCACCCGAGGTGCCATAAGACTTCAACACCTTGGCTATCGGCAGCAGCTGATTGGTTGCCGGATACATAGTGCTATGCTTGAGGAGCTTCTTCGGCTTTGGCTTCAGCAGCGGGAGCGGCTTCTGCGGGAGCAGCTTCAGTAGAAGCATTGGCTTCTTCTGCAGCTTTAGCTTCCTGGGCGACTTTAGCCTCCTGGGCAGCTTTTGCTTCTTCAGCAGCTTTAGCCTCTTCGGCTTTCTTCTTGGCGATGGCTTCAGCTCTATCCTGATTTACCTTTGCCTCTGCGCTGATGTGTTCTTTTACAGATTCAACCAATTTTTCAGAAATCTGCTGTTTCCTGGAAGAAACCTTGTTGTCTCTTTCTGATTTCCATGCATTCCATTTCTGCTCTGCTACCTCTTCTGTGATAGCGCCTTTAGCGACACCACCCTGAAGATGTTTCCTGAGAAGTACACCCTCGTAAGAGAGAATACGACGGCAGGTATCAGATGGCTGTGCACCCTGATTGAGCCAATAAAGAGCTCTTTCGGAGTCGAGCACAATAGCTGCGGGATTGGTATTAGGATTGTAAGAGCCAATTTGCTCTATGAAACGACCGTCACGCGGAGCGCGACCGTCAGCCACTACTATATGGAAGAAAGCACTGTTCTTCTTGCCGTGGCGTGTTAAACGAATTTTAACCGACATTTTAAGGTTTATTAAAAATATTAGTAATTCTAACCTCCTTATCTTCTCGAGAAAAGGCCTGCAAAGATAGAAACTTTTTTTGAAATGCAAACCTTGAGATATATAAAAGAAAAAAGGAACGCTAAATCACTTCAGAATTCCTTTTTTACTTAACCTAAAACTTAACCTATGAAAAAACTATCTGCCAAAGAACATTCAAATACTGTGCCACAAATTTTATTTTTTACTCCAACCCCCTCCGAGAGCTCTGTAAAGCTCTATTTGATTATTGATGCAATCTTGTATCCCTTCGATAAGGTCGATTTGTGCATTGAATACTCCGTTTTGGGCAGTGAGGACATCGAGGTAATTGGCATACCCGTTGATGAGAAGTTGGACAGAATATTGATAGGCTTTGTCAAGAGCAAGGTATTGTTTGTATTGAAATTCTGATTTGGCTTTATTGGATTTGAAAGAGTGGAGGGCATTGGAGACTTCAATCCCTGCTTGAAGCACAGTCTCTTTAAATTGAGTGCTCGATATTTCAAATTCCTGATATGCTATATCTTTCTGTGTGCGAAGTTGCCTGCCGTTGAGAATGGGCTGTACAAGGCCTCCCACCACTCCCCAGATGAGAGAAGCAGGCATGGCAAACCAATTGTTTATCTGTGTGGCGTCCGAAGAGATATTGCCTGTGAGAGTAAGAGAGGGATAAAGTGCGGCAGTGGCAGAATTGTAGCTGTGGAGAGAACTCTTCAGAGCATTTTCTGCTGCCATCACATCGGGTCTGTTGCTGAGAAGATTGGCGGGAATTCCGAGAGAGTCTATACCGAACACGACATTGGAGATATTGTCATATTGCTTACGATAGATGGGACCCGGTACCTTGCCCAGAAGAAGCGAAAGTGAGTTTTCTGCACGATAGATATTATCATCGATGTCATAAAGATAGTTCAAGACACTATATAACTGAGATTCAGCTTGAAGGACAGCTACTTCATTGACCTGGGCAGATTCTTTGAGAGTCCTGACGGTCTGAAGATAATTTCTGCGGTTTTCTATAGTTTCCAGGACAAACTCTCTCTCTATGTCAAGTGTTACGAGAGTGTAGTATGATTGGGCTATGTCTGCGACCAATCTGGTAACGACTGCATTTTTGGTATTTTCCTGAGAGAGGAGCTGTTCGTATTTTGCCCTCTTGGCTTTGGTGAGCTTGCCCCAGATATCTATCTCCCAGGAGGCAGATATCCCGACCGAGAAATAGGGCGATTTGGGGTCTACGAGAGATGACTTGGAGTAGGAGGCGGAGACATCTGCTCCCAGATTGGGTGCAATGGCCCATTTGCTCTGTTTGAAATAGGCGGCAGCCTGCTCTATATGGGAAAGAGCTATCTTGATGTCGAAGTTGGAAGTGAGAGCCGAATCTATGAGGTCGCACAAGACAGAGTCTTTGTAGAAATCTTGCCAGCGAAGCTTCGTAACATCAAAAGTGGTGTCAGCGGGGAGAGCATTTCTGATGAGATGGTCTGTGTCGAGTTGAGGTCTCTGGTATTGAACTGAACAAGAGGCGACGAGTATCAGGATGCCCGATATTAAAATAGTGCTTCTGAGTAACTTATTCATATATGGTTTCCTCCACTTTTTTCTTCTTCCCGATTTTTTCATCAAGACTTTGGAAGATAATGTACATAATGGGAATGATGAATACTCCGAATAATGTCCCTATAAACATACCTCCCACAGCGGCAATACCGATGGAGTGGTTGCCTATGGCACCGGCACCTGAGCTGACGCAGAGAGGTATCATACCGAAAATGAATGCAAAAGATGTCATCAAGATGGGTCTCAGACGTGCTTTGGCACCATCGATGGCAGCTTCAGTGATGGAAAGACCATGCTCGTGGCGTTGCCTTGCAAACTCTACGATGAGAATACCGTTTTTGGCCAAAAGTCCTATCAGCATTATCATTGCCACTTGCACATAGATGTTGCTGTCTATTCCGAAGATATTGATAAAGATATAGACTCCAGAGATGCCGATAAGAAGAGAGAACATCACTGACCATGGAAGGATGTAGCTTTCGTATTGTGCTGACAATATGAGAAATACGAATATAAAGCAGAGAAGGAAGATAAGTCCTTGCTGTCCTGATGATTCGATCTCTTCTTTAGTCATACCGGAGAAAGAATAACCATATCCGGTGGGAAGGTTGGCACCGACTTCCTGAATAGCCTTGATGGCATCACCCGAAGTGTATCCTTTGTTGGAAGAGCCGGTGACTGTCGAGGCGGTGAAAAGATTGTACCTGCTGATAGATTCGGGGCCATATACTCTTTTGAAATTGACAAGTGTACTTATGGGGACCATATCTCCTGAGGAGTTCCTGACTTTGACGGCATTGAGAGAAAGAATATCTTTTCTGTATGGCGGTGCTGCCTGAATGACGACTCTGTAATATTTGGTGAAGCGGTTGAAATCAGATACTATTTCGCTGCCATAATATGCCTGTAAAGAACTAAATACGTCACTAATCAAGACTCCTGCAAGTTTACATTTGTCGACATCCACATCAAATTCGTATTGAGGGAAATTGACATTGAAGCCTGATGTGGCGTACATAATCTCGGGCCTTTTCATAAGTTCACCGAGAAAATCTTTCTGAACATCATAAAATTTCTGAAGGCTTCCGCCCGACTTGTCTTGAAGCTGAACTTCAAATCCGGAAGAGATTCCAAATCCCGATACAGTGGGAGGGATGAAAAACAGAATTGAGCCATCTTTGATGTGAGCAGTCTGTTGTGTGAGCTTGCCTATCACATCTTTGACAGATACCCCTTTTCTCTCTTCCCAAGGTACCAATGACATCACCATCAGACCGTATGACCCACCATTGACATTGTTCAAAAGTGAACTTCCGGCGATGGCCATCCTTCCAGATATTTCAGGAATGGTACCGCTGATGCTGTCTAAGTGATTGAGGGTGACTGTAGTCCTCTGGAGTGATGTGCCGGCAGGCATGGACAAGTCGACCATAATAATCCCCTGGTCTTCATCCGGAATGAAGGAAGAAGGGGTGGTCTTCATCAGGATACCTGCTATTATTGCAAAACAGACCAGAATACCGACAGGAATATATCTCTTTTTGGCAAACTTCCCGAGGACGAGGGCATATTTGCCTGTCATAGATTCGAATGAAGCATTGAAGGAAGCAGATAATCTTTTGGTGAAAGATGTTTTGGAAGCATCTCCTTCTTTGTGTTTGATAAACATAGTGCAGAGGATGGGACTGAGAGTCAAAGCATTGACAGCGGACAGAATGACGGCGCAAGCCAGAGTAAGTGCAAACTGTCTGTAGAATACTCCGCTCGGACCTCCCATGAAGCTGACAGGGAAGAACACAGCTGACATCACTAAGGAGATGGAGACGATAGCTGTGGTAATCTCGCTCATCGCTGCAGAGGTGGCTTTTTTGGTATCCTTTTCTCCTTCGTTGAGCTTGGCGTGTACTGCTTCTACGACGACTATGGCGTCGTCCACCACAATGCCAATGGCCAGGACAAGTGCGAAAAGGGTGAGCATATTGATGGAAAATCCGAACATCTTGAGGCAGAAGAAGGTGCCTATCAGAGCCACTACTGCTGATATACATGGTATGAGAGTGGACTTGAAGTCCTGAAGAAATACCAATACTACCAAAAATACGAGCAGGAAGGCTTCCAGCAGTGTCTTAATGACATGATGGATGGAGGCATTCAGGAAGACATTGGTGTTGTAGGGGGCTACCCATTTCATCCCCTGAGGGAAATCTTTCTCAATCCTTTTGAGGGTGGATTCCAGATATTCGATAACTTCTTTGTCGTTGGAGCCTGCCATCTGATATATACCCATGGCACACACGGTATAGCCGAATGCTGAGTTGTTGACAGAATAATTGAATGCTCCGAGTTCTACTGTGGCTACATCTTTGAGTTTGAGAATACGACCGTCGGGGAAGGCCTTGATGACGATATTCTCATATTGAGAGGGCTCAACGAATTTGCCTTTATACTTGATGGTGTACTCAAAAGCGGTATTGCTCTTCTCTCCGAATTTCCCGGGGGCGGCTTCGAGATTTTGCTCTCTGATGGCGTTGGCTACGTCATCCGGTATCAGATTGAGAGAGGACATCTTGTCGGGGTCGAGCCATATTCTCATGGAGTAATCTCCCGCTCCGAATACATTGACACGTCCCACTCCGTTGACACGCTGCAATTCGGGAAGGACATTTATTCTCACGTAATTCTCTGTGAAAATGGCATCAAATTCGGGATTTTCAGAATAGACGGTGAGCATGAGAAGCAGTGTGTTCTGCATCTTCTCTGTGGTGATACCATAGCTTGTGACGGCTGACGGTAGTTTGCTGGAAGCTGCAGATACTCTGTTTTGCACATTTACTGCTGCGATATCGGGGTCATAGCCCAATTTGAAATAAACTTTGAGAGTGGCACTTCCGTCATTACCTCCTGTGGAGACAATGTAGGTCATTCCTTCCACTCCGTTGATTTGTTCTTCCAAAGGGGCAATGACACTTTTAAGAACTGATTCGGCGTTGGCACCTGGGTACATGGCAGTGACCTGTACCAAAGGAGGTGCGATGTTGGGGTAGGAGGTGATGGGCAGAGAGGTAAGTCCGATGACACCTGCCAGAACGATAATAATCGAGATGACTGTTGCGAGAACAGGTCTATTCAGCAGCTTTTGTACCATTGTCTGCTTCTTTAGGGGTGATGGTCATACCTTCTTTCAGCTTATCGACACCTTCAGTCACTATCCTGAGTCCGCGCTCCAGATTGTAAACCACATAATTTGAGTCGGATATCCCCTCTATGGTGATGGTCTTGCGTGATATGGTGTTGTCTTGGTTGACGACGAATATCATTATTTTGTCCTGAAGTTCGTAGGTGGCGCTCTGGGGGATGACTATACATCCGTGATATGTGATGGGGAAACGCAGGACACCGCTGCTACCTGTGAGAATGGACATATCGGGATTGGGGAAAATAACTTTCAACTGGATAGAACCTGTGGTGCGGTCGATGATGCCTGAAGCAGATTCGAGTGTCCCCTTATATTCGTAGATGGACCCGTCAGCGAGCACCAACTCCACCGTATTTTCATTTTGCGGAGAATAGACTTTTTCCTTCATCATTTTCTTGCGGATGGGTGCGAGCTTCTTCTCATCGAAAGAGAAATATCCGAGGACGTCTCCATAACTTGAGACAGTGGTGAGGGCATCCTGGGCAGAAGAACTTATCAAGGAGCCTTCTCGGACATAGATTCTTCCGAGCACTCCATCTACCGGTGAAGTGATTTTAGTGTATCCCAATGTTATGAGAGAATTTTCATATTGTGCTTTGCACTGATTGTATTGGGCTTTAGCCGCTTCAAGGTTGCTCTTGGCAGTCTCAAGCTCGAAGGGACTTATAATGTTGCTTTCTACTAGAGGTGTAAGCTTCCTGACTTCGAGAGATTTATTGTCTTCATTGGCTTTTGCCGACTGCATCGCAGCCTTGGCTGCATTGACATTTTGCCGGTAATCTGCATCATCTACGCGAAAGATAACATCGCCCTTCTTCACGCTGCTCCCCTCGGGCTTCTCTATCTTGGCCAGATAACCACTGATTTTAGGTCTGATTTCGACTACAGTATTGCTCTGTAGGACAGCGGAATATTCAGTATATACCACCGCAGATGAAGTGTCTAAAGAGATGACTGTATACTGAGGAGGTGCTTCAGTAACCTTTTTTTTGCCTCCGCAAGCAAACAAAATGCAAACCATGCATCCTGTAAGTGTAAGTCTAAGTAGATGAGCCATAGGATAAGAAGTAATAGATTATTTAACCGGAGTGATGGAAATGATGGAGATATCTTGTATGGGTCTGTCTGCCTTTGTGGGAACGTTGGCTATCTTATCGATAACATCGAAACCGGATACAGTCTCTCCGAAAATGGTATATTCTCCATCGAGTTGGGCACAAGTCTCGGCAGACTCGACAATATAAAATTGTGAACCTGAAGATTCTTTTTTGGGATTGGCTGCATCCCCCCTGCGGGCAGCTGCAAGAGCTCCTTTTTTATGATGGAACTGAGGCAATATCTCTGCTTTGATTGTATACCCGGGGCCGCCTGTGCCATATAGCTTGGCTTTACTCGGGTCTTTAGTGAGAGGGTCTCCCACCTGAATCATAAAGTTGCGTATCACTCTGTGAAAGAGAATACCGTCATAATATTTTTCAGAAGCGAGTTTTATGAAGTTGTCTCTGTGTAGAGGTGTCTCTTTGTAGAGACGAACTCTGATGGTGCCTTCGGAGGTTTTGATGTCAAAGATAGGTTCTTCGGCAAGAGAATCGGGAGCAAATGCTAAAGTAGTGTTCATAATGACGATAGTGTCTTTTGTCTCTGTCTTGCTTTGTTTTTTATCGGAAGATGAAGGATTATTGCCGCAAGAAGAAACTATTAGAAGTGAAACAATGAGTAAGGAAAAAATTTTTGATTTCATAGGGTAGTTTGTATATCTTTGAATTAGATTTTTGCGAAATTAGGAAAAATTAATGTTAAAACCTTCAAAGTCGTTTCTGTTTTTGATGGGATTGCTCCTCTCTTTTGGCATTCAGGCTCAATCAGTCGGTCTTGTCTTGAGTGGTGGAGGGGCGAAAGGACTGTCCCATATAGGTGTGATAAAAGCGCTTGAAGAGAATAATATTCCCATTGATTATGTTACCGGTACCTCTATAGGGTCTATTGTCGGGGGATTGTATGCCATCGGACTTTCTCCGGATGAGATGATATACCTTTTTAAGTCAAAGGAATTTCAAGATTGGTATCGAGGTCAGGGAGAGAGGGAGTTCGAATCTTTTTTGTACAGGGAGCAGCCCACTGCATCGATGGTGACCATCGGCATCAAGAAGAAGCATGACAACAGCCCAAAGGCCAAGTTTACAGTCTCTCTTCCGACGAGTATCATCTCGCCATACCCGATGGACATAGCTGTAGTGCAACTTTTTGCTTCCTCATCTGCGGCGGCGCATAACGATTTCAAACAATTGATGGTCCCCTTTGCCTGTGTGGCTGCAGATGTTCAGAAGAAGAAGTCTTATATCTGTGAGGAGGGAGATTTAGGGTCTTCCATAAGGGCGTCAATGACTTTCCCGGGTTATTTCAAGCCCATCGTGATAGATAGTACACTTCTTTTCGATGGTGGGTTTTATGACAATTTCCCATGGAGACTGATGGATGAAAAGTTTCATCCCGATTTTATGATAGGTGTCAAATGTGTGAGAGGAGAGTCCAACAAAGCCAAGGAAGATGATATCGTCTCGCAAATAGAGACAATGATGACGGTCGATACCGATTATGATCTTCCTTCGGATAAGGGTTTGGTGATAGCTCGTAAATATGATTATGCCACATTGGAATTTGACAAGGTGGACGAGTTGGTGAAGATGGGATACGAAAATGCTCTCAAATATATTCCGGAACTCAAAAAGCGTATTTCAGCAGAAAGGACTCCTCAAGAAGTCAGTGACAGGAGACTTGCTTTCCGGGAGAAGTGTTCGGAGCTCTATTTCAATAATATAGAGATAGAGGGAGATGTCTCTGAGGGGATGAAGGATTTTATAGCCAAGACTATTTCCAATAAGAAAGACCGGTTTAACTTCGCTGATGCCAAGAGGGGATATTACAGAGTAATCGCCAGCAATACTGTCAATACATTTTATCCTACCGCCTTTCAAAATCCTGATGATTCACTTTTTACACTTAAACTGAGGGCTATGCAAAAAAATGAGATGTCTGTGTCAGTGGGAGGCAATGTCTCTTCATCTTCTCTTATCCAGGGATATTTGGGATTTTCCTATGTTAATGCCGGCAGACGTCCTTCCAAAATAGCTCTCAATCTCGATTTCGGTCAGTATTATTCAGGCGCAAACATTTTCTGGAGACAATACTTCTCGGTGAAGCCCCTTGCCTATTATGAGGCGGAGGTCAATTATCATCGTTTCGATTATTTCGGAAGTAGCCAAAGTATTCTTTTTTCCTCTTCACTTTCAGATAATACGCAGGAGAATGAGGCTTTTGTGAGTATGAATGTCGGTATGCCCATCTCCCACAAGTACAATATCCTTATGGAGCTCGGACTGACAGGGGGAGAGAATTTTTATGATTATTATCAGACGCAGAGTTTTACCAAATATGACCGTCAGAGCAGGACCAAACTGCATTTCATCACGCCTCGTATCAGACTTGAACAGTCCACTTTCAACTATAAACAATTCCCGACAGTGGGTGGAAAAATGATGATGGAGTTTAGATATATTTCGAGTTGGGAAGACCACATAGAGGGGACTATCCCTGAAGAGGGGATTGAAATCTCCAAAGTACAAAAGAACACTTTCAGAGGTCAAATCTATCTCGAATCTTATTACGATCTGGCCAAATGGTTTTCTCTCGGATACCTTGTCGATATCTCGGCTTCCACAGGTCTGGATTTGTGCGATTATACTTCTACCATGCTCTCTACTCCTGCTTTTCAGCCCACAGTTCACAGCAGGACTATGTTTCTACCGGGGTATAGAGCTCCCATCTATGCAGGAGTTGCCATTTCTCCCATTTTTAAAATCACCAAAACTCTCTATTTCCACTGTACGGGAGGGTATTTCCAGCCATATCAGAGAATAGAACCTACAGGTGGAGGAAAATATCAATATTCAACTCCTTTCCCCATAGGAAGTTTTCTGGCCAATATCTCATTCGTATGGCAGTCTCCTGTGGGTCCCGTCTCTCTCTCATGTTCTTATTATGATACTGCTGATACCAAGTGGTATCCTCAATTAAATATCGGTTTTTTAATCTTCAGAAATCGCTCTTTTAAAAATTAAACAATGGACAATAGAGGTGCATTAAAAAAATTGGCAGGCGAGACCGCAATATATGGGATGAGTACCATCCTGGCTCGTTGCATCAATTTCCTTTTCCTGCCACTTTATACCTATTTCCTCTCTACCACAGACTATGGGGTGCTGACCGAATTTATGGCATACATAGCTATGTTTCAGGTGCTTCTGGTGATGGGGCTTGAGACGGGGTGTTTCAGATTTGCCAACAAAGAAGGTAATGACTCCAATGTGGTCTTCTCGGATGCCATTCTCTCTGTCTCTGTGGTGTCGATGATATTCCTGCTGGTAATGATTTTCTTCGGGAAGGATATCAGCACTGCCATGGGTTATAAGGGCTATTATCTGTGCTTTGTCTATATAGGTTTGATTCTTGCCATCGATTCTGTGACTGCGATTTTCTTTGCCAAGTTGAGGTATGAATCCAAGGCGTGGAAATTTGCCATTTTCAAAACGATTAAAATATTATCCGAGACTGGTTGCAATCTCTTTCTTTTCTTATGGCTTCCCAAATATGCAGCTGTGCATCCTGATACATTTCTCCTCAAATTTGTCTCGGCCACTCCCGATTTTTCCTATCCGATATTTTCCATATGCGTAAGCTGTATCATAGCATTCCTTCTTTTCATTCCCGATATGGTCCGTTTCAAGTTTTCTTTTGGGAAATCGATGTGGAAAGGTCTTATGCTGTATTCACTTCCTCTTATGGTAGCAGGGCTTCCCGGAGTGATTAATGATTTTCTCGACAGAATCCTGTTCCGATTTTTCAATGTCGATACTACGCTATGGCGATCAGACCTCGGCATCTATCAGGCAGCGGTGAAAGTGGCGGTGATTATGTCCCTTTTTGTTCAGATGTTCCGATTTGCTGCCGAGCCTTTTTTCTTTGCAAGAGCCAAGGAAAACAAATCCAAGGAGCTGTATGCCAAAGTGATGGAATATTTTGTGGCGTTCTGTATGTTGGTATTTCTGGGAATAGTCTTTTATATTGATATCATTCAGTTGATAGTAGGAAAAGATTTCAGAGCAGGTATGGACATAGTCCCCATAATGCTCCTCTCTTATGTGATGCTCGGTATGCTTTTCAATGTCTCGATGTGGTATAAACTTTCAGACCATTCCTCCTTTGCCATATATATTACACTCGCCGGGCTGGTGGTGACATCTCTTATCAATGTCTTTTTCCTCCCCATTTATTCTTATTGGGCAGCGGCATGGGGGCATTTCTTCAGTTATTTAGTGATGCTGGTGATAAGCGTCCTGCTGGGCAACAAATACTACAAGATACCTTACAGGTGGGGCAGAATACTATTGATTATCGGCGTTGCTTTGCTTTTCTACGCCATAAGCAAGTTTATCCCCGATTCCATACCGCAGGGATGGATATTATTTATCCGCACCATACTGATAGTCCTTTATGTAGGATTCTACTATATTACAGAGAAACGTCAAAAAACCATTATCTCCAATGAAAGTTAAAATCGTCAATAAATCTTCTTTTCCCCTCCCTTCTTATGCTACCCCGCAGTCTGCAGGGATGGACCTTCGTGCCAATAACGAAGCACCCATTGTCCTTCATTCTTTGGAGAGGGCTATGGTGCCCACAGGGATTTTTATAGAACTTCCTTCAGGTTTTGAAGCGCAGATACGTCCCAGAAGCGGGCTTGCAGCCAAGTTTGGAGTCACAGTAGCCAATACCCCGGGGACCATTGATGCAGATTATCGAGGAGAGATAAAAGTGATACTCATCAACCTCTCTTCAGAGATATTTACCATCGAAAAAGGGGAGAGAATAGCACAAATGATAATTGCCCGTCACGAGACAGCACAGTGGGAAGAAGTGCAGGAACTTGCCTCTTCACAGAGGGGTGCAGGTGGATTTGGCAGTACAGGCAACAAATAATGGCAGAGATGAAAAACAATTCGTCAGAGAGACTGTTTACCCTTTTCGGACACTCTTCAGGGGTGACTACCGACAGCAGAAATGCTTCCCAAGGCAAGATTTTCATAGCTCTTAAGGGAGATAATTTCGATGGTAATGATTTTGCAGAGAAAGCTGTGGCACAGGGGGCATTGGGGGCAGTTGTCTCTTCCGATAGTGCCATTGGCAGAAAAGTACTTGCCGGTCATAAGGATATCGAGCCGGAGAGATATATCGTAGTGGAGGATACACTGAAGGAGCTTCAGGATTTGGCTCGCAGGCATCGTCAGCAGTTTGACATTCCGGTGATTGCACTTACAGGCACCAATGGCAAGACTACTACCAAAGAATTGGTCACCGCTGTATTGTCTTCTAAATATCGCGTCACTGCCACTGAAGGAAACCTCAATAATCATATAGGGGTGCCTTTGACATTGTTGCGCATCACTTCTGATACAGAACTTGCAGTGATAGAGATGGGGGCAAGTGCGCCGGGGGAGATAAAGACTTTGGTAGATATAGCCCTTCCATCTTTCGGATTGATAACTAATGTAGGGAAGGCTCACCTTGAAGGTTTCGGCTCTCTGGAAGGGGTCAAAAAGACTAAGGGAGAGCTATATGATTTTCTTTGTTATTACAGAGGCACTGCCTTCTATAATAGTGATAACGAGGATATTTGTGAGATGGTGCGGATGCGTGGGGGGATACAGACGATTCCATACGGAGTGCACAGGGACCACGTTGAGATTTTGCCGGTGACTTCGTCGCAACCATTTCTCAGAATGAAAAGTGATGAGGGGATGGTGACTACCCATCTCATCGGTTCTTATAATGCAGACAATGTATTGGCCGCACTATGTGTCGGCCGTTATTTCGAAGTTCCATTTTCTGCTGCGGCTTCAGCCATTGAGGACTACTCTCCTTCCAATCATCGCTCTCAGTTATTGAAAACTTCACACAATCTTCTGGTTATGGATACGTATAATGCCAATCCTACAAGTATGCGTACTTCTCTTGACAATTTTCAGCAATCTCTCTTTGACCACAAGGTTCTCATCTTGGGAGATATGAGAGAGCTTGGCAAAGAATCTCTGGCAGAGCACAGAGAGATAGTGAAGATGGTGCAGGGAATGGATGTGGAACAACTCTTCTATGTGGGAGATGAGTTCGGCAGTGTAGTTGACAGTGGATATCCTTCTGTGGAGGGGTTAATTGAATACTTTGCTTTACACCCCATCGAAGGTAAGACTATCCTTATCAAGGGTTCTCACAGCGTGGGACTTCAGAAATTGACAGGTATTCTGTAAAAAGCAGCGATTATTTGAAAAATACGCATGTAGTGGGACGTGCCACTTCCACTTTGGATGGCGAGGGGACTACTTCGCCTCTCATCTTCTTAAAATCTCGGTGTGCTTTTATCACAGCCTTGAAGAAAGACCACTTTCCCGTCAGTAGATAGACACAGGCAGCAGCTCCGTCTATGCACATCCTCACGAATATAATTCGGTCTTTGGATGTGGCAGGGAGATTTTTCTGCATCATGAGAAGATTGTTGCGAAAGTTGAGGTAGAGCTTCCTGGGAGAATTATTGGGGAGTGTTCCCCCTCCTATATGATAAATCACTGAGCTGGGCACGACACATACTTTCCAGCCGAGAAGCTGTGCTCTCCAACACATATCTATCTCTTCCATGTGGGCAAAAAAACTTTCGTCGAGCCCTCCGAGCTTATGCCATAATGAGGAGCGAATCATAAATGAGGTGCCCGATGCCCAGAATACTTCGCTTGCATCGTCATACTGTCCTTCATCTTTTTCTATCTTGGAGAGTCTCCTGCCGAGACAATAGGGGAAGTAGTATTTATCCATCAACCCACCGCAGGCACCAGCGTGTTCGAAATAATCGCGTCTGTCAAATGACCGCACTTTTGGTGAACAGATACCTGCTTTGCGATGATGGTCCATAAAACCGACCAGTCTCTCCAACCAACCATCGGTCACTTCTACATCTGAATTAAGAAGGAGGTAATATTTGAATTTACCTTTGAGCTTGACAATCTCCTGAAATGCCCTGTTGTATCCACCTGTAAAACCATAATTTCGGTCAAATTTGATAATCTTGACCTCATTGGAGGGATAAGCCCATTCAAGCCATTCTAAAGAACCATCTGTGGACCCATTGTCTGCAATGAAAATACCTGCAGTATCGGGATAATCAGAAGTGCTGCCCAGAGCAGACATCTGGCGTGCTACACGGGTGCGCGCCAATAGGATTGGGACGAATCGTTCCAGATATTGTCTCCCATTCCAGTTTAATATGACTACTGCTACTGACATTACTGCAAAGATAATAAATTTTAAAAGCCGACCTCTAAACGGGGCCGGCTTTTAAAGATAGTATGTTGAAAATGGAACGGTTAAGAAGTCGCTTTTTCCAGACGTTTCAGCATGATAAACATAAATGTGGCGGAAAGGAGACAGAGTGCGATAAGTACTGTCCATACAGCCCACAATGGAAGAGCACTGCCCCATAGATTGCCTATGATGGAAGTGAGATAGTTACCAATGGCGGTAGCAGCAAACCAGCAACCCATCATAGCTCCTTTATATTTGGGAGGAGCCACTTTCGAAACGAATGAGATACCCATAGGGCTGAGAAGAAGTTCAGCAAAAGTGAGGACAAGGTATGTGCTTATCAGCCAATTGGGAGAAACGAGTTTATCACTTACTCCACCTACTGAAGCAAGTTCGCGGGGAGAAGCAAGTCCAAAAGAGACGAAAGTCATAATGCCGAAGCCAATGGCTGCCACTAACATCCCATACCCAATCTTGCGAGGTGCAGAGGGTTCTTTACCTTTTCTGGCAAGGGCACCGAAGATGGCCAAAGATACAG
>CAYMAX010000007.1:0-39866 GCA_964388595.1 uncultured Muribaculaceae bacterium | reverse complement strand
AACGGGATGTCCAACTCTATGAGAAATTCTTGTTGGGCCAATGCAGGACTTGTCGTCTCCATAGAACCTCAAGATGTGCCGAGTCCCAATAATGCCAATCCGCTCTTTCTTCTCGAATTCCAGCAGGAAATAGAAAGGAAAGCTTATCTGATGACAAAATCTTTGCGTGCTCCTGCCCAGAGGATGACTGATTTTATAAGGTCTTCATCCGTTAAATCTGTGACAGGAGAATCTCTACCCTCATCATCTTATGCACCGGGGGTATTTTCATGCTCACTGCACGAAATACTGCCTCCGTTTGTGGCTGAGAGATTGAAAAAGGCAATACCGATGTTTGACAAGAAGATGCGCGGGTTTTATACTGAGCAGGCATTGCTGCTTGGTGTGGAATCAAGAACATCTTCCCCTGTACGCATCCCGCGTGATCCTGTGACGCTGGAACACATAACACTCAAAGGCCTCTTCCCATGTGGGGAAGGAGCAGGTTATTCGGGAGGAATTGTCTCATCCGCCCTTGATGGCATTGCAGTAGCCAATGCCATCTGAAGAGTGGAAATATTGAATTAGTGGCAGCCGCTGCAGGAGGAACATCCCCCTTCACCGCAAGAATGGGCTTTCTTTTCTCCGTGGAGTCCTTCTGTAAGTTCCTTCTCAGAAGCCTCTCTGACAGAGAGAATCTTCCCTGAGAAACAGAGTTCTTTACCAGCCATCTGATGGTTGAAATCCATTATTACAGTATCAGGCTTTACCTCTTTTACTTTGCCGGGGATGACACCACCCATATTGTTCATCATAGGGATGGTATTGCCTACCACCAACAAATCTTCTCTTATGGTTCCATCCACTTCGAAAATGTTTTTGGGAAGTTCGATGATAGATTCGAGGCTGTATTCACCATATCCGTCTTTGGCTGACAGGACAAAATCAAACTTATCGTCTGCCTGAAGACCTGATATCTGTTCTTCAAATTTGGGTAAGAGAGACCCTGTACCGAAAATAAAGTCAAGGGGTTTTTCAGGTGTTGTCTTGTCTGCCTCTTTGCCATCTACCAATAGGGTATAGATGAGTTCTACTACTTTGTTGTTGTCGATTTTCATATCTATTTATTTGAAATATTTTGATTGATTCTTCTGATTTTAAAGCCTATGGCAGCTACAATGATAGATATCACCGGTGAAGCGAGGTTGAAAATGCAATATGGCAAATAGGTCAATGTCGCGACACCCAGGACGGTGGATTGCACCACCCCGCAAGTATTCCAGGGTATCAGCACCGAAGTCACAGTGGCTGAATCTTCTATGGAACGGCTGAGAAGTTCCGGAGCATACCCTTTCTTGCGGTATGTCTCAGCAAACATTTTGCCTGGGAGAAGGATGGAAATATATTGGTCGGAGAGGGTGATATTGCAGAAAATGCAGGTAAATATGGTGGAAGATACCAGACCTACAGTGGAACTGATATGCTTAATCATTCTTGATGTTATAACCTCTATCATCCCCGAGCCGCTCAGTACTCCGCCAAAAGATATAACGCACAGTATCAGCCAAATGGTATTCATCATCCCACTCATTCCCCGAGTGGAGGAGAGTGAGTTGAGCATGGCGTTGCCTGTATCTATGGTGACAGGCGAGGACATCATCTTGAACACTGAATAAAAGAACCTGTTAAATCCACCGGTAAGGTCGCCACATATCTGTGAAATGATTTGTGGCTGCACGAAGAAAGCTACAATACCCGCTACGAAGGCTGAAGCAAAAAGAGTGATGTACGGAGGAATCTTTTTGTATATCATTAAGATGGTGAAGCAGGGAATCAACAGAAGCCATGGAGAGATATTGTATGCACCGGACAGAGCTGTAAGCTGAGATTGCATATCTATCGCGGCATCGGGATGATTGGTGAAACCAACTACCGTAAAGACTATCAATGCTATGATGAATGAAGGGATATTGGTGTACAGCAGGTAGTGAATATGTTTGTAGAGGTCCACTTCTGCTACCGCTGCAGAGAGGTTGCACGAATCTGACAGGGGAGAGCGTTTGTCTCCGAAATATGCTCCCGAGATGATGGCTCCTGCTAACCATCCGGGACTTATGCCGATGATATTTCCGGCACTCATCAGTGCCACTCCGATGGTACCGACTGTAGTCCATGAACTTCCGCATAGTACTGAGACCAAGGATGTCAGCAAAAAGGATACGACTATGAAAATAGATGGATTAATGATCCTCAGACCATAATACACTATAGTGGGAACCACCCCTGAAAGCATCCAGGTAGCAGTAATGGCTCCTATCATCAGTAAAATGAAAATAGCAGAGCCGGTCTTGGAGAGTTGGTCGGTCATTCCATTCTCAAGTTGTTTCCATGGTATCTTATAAAAAACCATCGAGATGAAAATGGCCACTATGGCTGAGAGTATCAATGCTATCTGTGAGATACCGCCGGTGATGTTCTCGCCGAAGAGTCTTACACCAACGATAATCATTCCGACCAAAAGAATGATAGGTATCAGGGAGACTATGATGGAAGGTTTTTTCATCTGTAAATATTTATCACATACCTGCTATATCTACAGAGTCAAAAGCCAACGATGGTATCTGCCACTTCACACAATCTCTCGGGTCATTGCCAACGAAAAGGATATTGTGCCATAAAGAGAGGATGTTGCCTGTAATATTTATCTCTTTTACCGGGTAAAGAAGAACTCCTTTTTCAAATAAAAACCCCTCTGCTCCGTAGGAAAAATCACCTGTAGCACCATTACAATTGCCTCCGTTGAAGCCGGTAATTAATATTCCTCTGTCTATTTGAGATATCATCTCATCTCGAGAGATGGCGTCATGGGAGGGGAAATAGGGTGCTGAAGGAGAATCTATAGTAGGGGACATTCCCAATTTATTGGCAAAGTAAGAATTCAGATAATAAGTCGAAATTACCCCTTTGTCGATAATGGTCCCCTGTCTGGTGGCGATCCCTTCACTGTCATAATATCTTGAGCCCATCGAACCGATGATGTAGGGGTTGTCTGAGATGGTAATCCTCTCAGGGAAAAGTTGTTTACCGAGAGAATCGAGTAAAAATGAGTTATTTTGCTGAAGAGAGGCCCCGTTGAGTGCCGAGAAAATAGGGGCTATCACCTTGGAAGAGACATTATTGTCAAGTACAACTGCATATTTCCCCGATTTAATCTTGCGATAGTTAATCATAGCCAAAGTGCGTTGCAGAGCTTTGGCTGCACATCCTTTGGGCAAAGAGTCAAACATTAGGGATGCATCGTACCACCAATTTTGAGGTTTGCTTCCCTTAATACCATTGACAGTAGTCTCGGTACTGACAGTAAAGAATGTCTGATGGTCTTGAACTTCCAGACCATGAGAGTCTATCATATATTCAGACTCGATATCATCCTCATATTCATTGGTGACAGAAATAAGACGGGAATCACTTCTATCTATTTCAGAACAGATGTCGAGAATAAATTGTTTTTTTCTTTCGATGGAGATGTTGTCAAATGATGGGTCTGCCTGGCATAGGCTTGGACCTTTACCATCGTAGTAGAGCTCTCTCGGGGGAAGTGTCCGGCACAGATCGGGTGCAAGAAGTTGAGTAGATTCAACCGCTTTTTGGATAAAGGATTGTAACTCATCCATATCCATTTTATTGGTTGAGAAAACGCCGTACCTGCCTTGTGTGTAGATACTTAAAGCCAAAACAGAGGTAGATGAACTTTTAAGATTGTCGATGGCCCCGTCGAGTAGAGAGATATAGGAACTGGAGCCTTCTCCTATAGCGACTCTTGCTTCATCCGCACCGCTTTTTATGGCTATTTCGAGAGCCTTTTGGGCAATGTCTTTGTTCATTGATTGATGCCTCCCACAGTTAATGATTTTATCAATACTGATGGCATGCCGCAGGAAACGGGGCAAAGTTGTCCTTTGCCACAGGTCCAGGTGCCGTTGTCTATTTTAAGATTGTCTGCGACTGCTTGAATGTCAGAAAGGGCTTGAGGTCCGTTGCCGATGATATTGGCATCTTTGATGGGCCTTGTAAGCTTGCCATCTTCGATAAGATATCCAGACTTGACAAAGAAAGTGAAATCTCCAGCTCCGATTTGCACCTCTCCGTTGGAAAAGCAATCGACGAAGATACCCTTTTTGACTGCATGAATCAGCTCTTCTTCCTTGCAATTGCCATTTTCCATATAAGTAGCACGCATACGCGGTAAAGGCATATACCTAAATGATTCTCTTCTGCCATTGCCGGTAGGAGCCGTGTTATAAAACTTGGCACTTATTCTATCGTGAAGAAATGAATTTAGAATCCCGTTACGGACCATATATGTTTTTTGCGAAGGAACCCCCTCATCATCTATGTTAATGGAGCCTCTATTGGCCAAAAGAGTGCCGTCATCTACTACAGAGATATTCTCATCGCATATTTTCTGTCCCATACGCTCTGAAAATATAGATACTTTCTTTCTATTGAAATCTGCCTCGAATGCGTGTCCGATAGCTTCGTGAAGAAGGATACCTGAACCTCCTGCACCCATTACCACCGGCATCTCCCCGCATGGAGGCTGTGAAGCACCAAAAAGTCTTGAACACCCTTTGACGACCTCGTCTGCAAGTATTTCCATAAGATGGTCGGAGAGGAATTCAAATCCACAACGAAAACTACGTGAAGCGGTAAAGTTTTCTATCCTGTCACCATCTTTCATAATGCAAAGTACATTGAGCGAAGACATGGGGCGGTCATCGCAGAAGATGCCTCCCAATGAGTTGAAATAAAGTACTTTGGAATTGGAATACGAGAGTTTGGCTATCACTTTGTGCACTCTTTTGTCTGCTTGGAAGACGAGCACGTTCAGCTTAGAGAGATATTCTTTGCGTTCAGTGATGGAATGCTCCTTCCATTGCGAGATAATGGGATAATAATTGCCTTTCTCTACCATAGTGGGCGAGGCAGAATAACTGAGTGGAGGATGTGACATGGATGCAATCTCTGCAGCAGTAGTAGCTGCCAGGGTCATATCCTTCAGAGTAGTGGTCTCTGAGAAAGAATAGCCTGTCTTATCTCCCGAAACGACTCTGATACCGACGCCATAATCGATGTTGGATGAGACAGCATTGACTTCTCCATCTCTGAGAGACAGTTCGTCGCTGATGTTATGTTCGAAGAAGATATCAACGAAATCGCCCCCTTTCGAGAGGGCGGTTTTCATCAGTAGTCTGACATCAGAATCATCGATGCCGAATAGTTTATAATAATTCTCTTTCAAATCCGGTTGTTGGTAGCAGAGTAACAAATCAGATTTCAGTAGCTTTTACTTTCACAACTTTTCCCTTTTTGGCGAAAACAAGTTCGGAGTTGGTCTTTTTCTTCTCTTTGACCAACTTCTGAAATGTAAGATTCAGTCCGTTGAGGATGTTGTCTCTAAGTTCCCGTGATTCGAGTTCGCTCATAATTGACTAGTTGGTTGAATAAGGTTTTATTATGGATTTTAGTAGTTATATCTTTTCCTCCTTCACAGATAATCTCGATAGGGAGGTTGGAATTATCGATGATTATCCAGTAATCGCTTGCAGGTATGTAGAAGCTGAATAAATGTTTGATGCCCATATCATACCTCCTGCGTATCTTATCTTCGCTCACATCGTGACCGCCCGAAGCTACTCTCAACTTCACTCGTTCCACTGCTAAGGAAGGCATATTCAACCAGAAAAAGAGCAGAGTAACGATGTATCCCTGACTTTGAGCTTTATGGATGAGGTTGAGATGGGTCCTGGTGGCCAACGTAGTCTCTATAGCAAAATCCTTGCCAGCCAACAAAAGCCCATTGACGCGCTCTATCATAATCTTCCCAGCCTGAATAGACACCTTCTCAGGTGTAAACGGCGAAAGACCTCTGGCTATCTCATCCGCATTGACAAAGTCATTGCAATTCAACATCTCAGGGAGAATGGTATAGGAGGCAGTAGTCTTTCCTGCTCCATTACAACCTGCAATAATGAATAGCTTAGGCATATTTCAAAACACAAGCGGTTACAAATATACTCAATTTTGGAACAATGGTCTTACTTTGTGACATCTTGCTGCTAAAAGTTATTAACAATTTATTCATCGTGAAAGTCAAAATTAATCATTATTTCTGTTTGCAGCAACAGCAAAAAGTGCAAAATCTCCAAGAGTGGGGTCATCCGGAAATACTTTTCGGAGGTATTCGGTTATCTCTATGGCAGTTGAATAATCGGTGCTTTTTCTTTTGGTTATTCCGAGAGAGAGTGCAGTTCTGTGAACATGGACGTCGAGGGGAATTATCAGGTCGGCAGGGTCTGTATTTTGCCATATGCCGAGGTCCACTATGCCGTCATTTCTGACCATCCATCTTCTGAAGAGATGTATTTTCTTGTTTGCGGCATTGGCATCAGATTTTTGTGAAAAGATAGTAGTCCTCATCTCGTCGGGGGTAAGGAGTTCTAAAGAGGGATGATGAAGATAGAAATGAGATAGTTGGGTACATATCTGGGCGAATTCGCTCCATTTTATGGTGCGGTGAAGTGAAGAGTCATCATCTCTGTAATGTCCCTTGATCACATAATTATAGGGCTGCCATTGCATCTCTTCAAATGCTCTGTTGCAATCTCTTACTATCATATCTCTTCTTCCCCATGCGAGATGTGCTGCCAGAAGTCCTGCTATCTCTACATCTTGAAGTGTAGCCTTGTGCTCCAGAAAATCTCTGTAAAATTTGGTGGGAAAGATGACAGGGTCGAGGGCAAAGTATTTGGTGTCGTTGTATTTCTCTGCGTATGAGCGCAATAGGGCTGCGTTATCCATTTTATCCATGACAAGTCAATTCTTTCACAAAACTATGTAATTAATTATAAAAAAAGAGGTTAATTCGAAAATAAGTGTACCTTTGCACCCGCTAATTACATTTTATTTTTATTTAATGAACATTTTTATTTCAAATTTAAGTTACAGTCTCACAGAGGCTGACTTACAGAAAGCTTTTGAAGAATACGGCGAAGTACAGTCCGTAAAAATTATTACTGACAAGTTCTCAGGCCGTTCCAAAGGTTATGGTTTTATCGAAATGCCGGACGATGCAGGTAAAGCTGCTATCGAAGGACTCAATGGGGCTACTTTCAAAGACAGAGCAGTAAATGTAGCTGTCGCTCGTCCCAAAGAAGATAGAGAAGACAGAGGTAATCACAGAAGATACTAAATCATATTCGATCAAAACAAAAGGCTGTCCTTTCGGGCAGCCTTTTTTGTTATATTGTCTCTTGAGAGGTTATGCAGGTAATGCGAGGAATGTACAAGCAAATGAAAGGATAGCGTACAATTCGGGGAACACTGCGAGAATCATAGTCTTGGAGAAAACATCCTGACCATTGGCTATCTCGTTGATACCATTGGAAACGATGCTTGCCTGTTTGATAGCTGACCAAAGACCTACGAAGCCGAGACCAAGTCCTGCAGCACACATAGCAAGACCTTGATTGAGAGTGAGGGCGTCGCCAATGACTTTGAGCTTGTTGAGCATGAGGAAGAATCCGGCAAAGCCGTATAGACCTTGTGTGGAAGGGAGCACGCCCAAAAGCATTGCTTTACTGAACATATCGGGGTTTTTCTTGAGTCCGGAGATGGTGCAGTTACCTGACATGGTAACACCTATGGAGCTACCAATACAAGCCAATGACAACATTATTGCCATACCGGCATAAGCTAAAATTAATGGTAATGTTAACATAATGATTTGATTAATTTATTTGTAATTATTGTTTATTTATTGATTTTAAATGGATTGAAAGCCCTTCCACCTCCCTGGAAACTAGCATTTTTGTAGAATTCTACAAAAGTAAGACGTACGGGGTGAACAAAAGCTCCCAAACAAGATAGGGCCATCATAGCCAGATGACCTACTATCAGCATAATGATAGCGAATACCCATCCTACATACGGAACACCTGTCAGAGACATCGCTATGGAGTTGACCACAAGTGCGAGGATACCGCCGGTAGTACCGAGTCCAAAAAGACGGATGTAAGAGAGTATATCTCCGAAAATACCTGTTATATCATATAGTGACACTATCCCTACAAAGGGGCGAAGGAAGAAGTGTTTGTTGGGCTTGCTGAAGAATAAAACGAGGACAAGACCTGTGATGCCGAGTATGTAGCTGAATATGGGAGACATAAAAGAGATGCCTGTCTCGACACCGGCATAAGCTAATGTGCACCATAGAGTGACCATACTCCAGCCAAGATTGGTAAGGGCAGGGTCCCATTTCTTGTGGATGAAGCAGAAAATGGAGTTGAGCATCCTTGCGAAAATGATTTGAAAGATGCCGAAAATAATGGCAAACCAAAACATCTTCATATCGGAGAAGAAAAGGGCTTTCATACCCTCCGACATGGGGATAATCTCGGGGAGCTTCATACCGAAGAATGTGCCTGAGAATGCAGCCATAATCACTGTGCCGAGTCCGAGAAAGATGACAAGTTTGCCATAAGCTTTCATCTTGGGCATAGCTATGGAAGCGAGAATACCGGCCAATATCAACACAAGACCATATCCCATATCTCCGAGACAGAATCCGAAGAAGAGCATGTAGAAGGGAGCAAAATAGGGAGTCAGGTCGACTTCGCCATAGTTTGGCAATTCGTAAAGAGAACCGATAGGCTCGAAAAGACGGGCAAATCGATTGTTCTTTAGTTTGACAGGTGGATTATCCTCGGTCTGGGCCGCTTCGTGAGTGAAATATGCTTCACTATCTTCAAGGTAATCAATTATCTTTTCATCCTCAGTGGTGGGGGCGAACCCTTCCAGTACGGAAATCGAATCTTCACCTTCCTTATCAGATGCTGCATTTGCAAAGTAATAATCGAGGTTGGTAAGAAGAGTCTTGTATTGAGCATTCAGATGATCAGTGTAGTGGGGGATATAAGCTATCTCACACTTGAGAGATTCTAACTCTTTGGTCACCTGAGCCAACTGACGGGAAAGTTCTCCCGAAGATAATTCGGGGAATTTGACTTCAGCCAAAGGGAAATTATACTCTTCGTCTTTCTGAGAAAGAATCACGAAGAATATTTTACCTTTCACTTCATTGAGTATCTGAAGTGGATATTCATCCTCCCATGAAGGGTCGTAAGATTGACTTGCCACAGAATAATAATGAATGGCATAGCCCAAATCATCTATTCTCGTTTTGTCAGAATTATCGAAATCTCCCCACACAGAGGCATTCTCTACATCTCTGGCTTTTTGGAAAGTGAGTTCCGTGAGCTCTTTGAGATGTATAAATTTGTCCTCAATGACTTGTAAAAGAGTATCATCTGCCACTTCGAAAGGAATTGGGGTCACATCTTTATAGGTGTCAGCGATGGTCTCAATCTTTCGAAGGATGTTTTTATAACGGTGTGACAGCTCCATCATCTCTTTCGAATGGTCATCAATAGACTTGGTGGAACGAGTGATATCCACAAGACCGAATTCCTGAAGATTTTTCAGAAAACCATCGAGTTCGCTTGATAAAACTATCAGAGAGTATTTAGACATTTTAGTAATCATAGGCCTTCCTCCTCTTCTTCTAATTGATGTCTGTTTTTAACTATCTTTTGGGATGCTTTGGAAAGATTTTCTTCATCTTCCATATATCTCTTAATCTTACGGATAGCTTCCTGGTAGCCGGGTATCTGGACTTTCTCGTAGAGATTGACTTTTTGTGTCGTTTTCTTGCGAGAAAAGTCGAGAAGGCGACTCCTTTCGGCATATATTTCAGATTCTATGCCTATTCGAGAAAGTTCTTTGAGAATGTTTACTCCATCACTATACCAAAGAGGTTTCTGAAACAAATCAAACTCTTTGACATCGTAGATAATATTCTTCAAATTGGGAGTTTTGACTCCTGCAAACTTCACAGTCTCGAGCTCAACATCTACTACTGAGATAAGTCCCGGCTCGAATTCGTTCCACAGGCCGGAGAGATAATCGTAGGCTTTAAGAGATGATGACAGCTTTTCCAAAAGAGCCTCAGATTGCTGCTTGGCCCTTTTAACCTCCAAACGAAGAGCGGACTCTTTGTTTTTGAGGGTAGGGAGAGCATTGGTACGAACCTTCAACTGTTTGTTGAGATCGTTGAGCGAGGTTTTATTGTATTGGAATTTAATTGCCATCTTGTTATTTCTGTGCTTCTTTCCAGTATTTATTGATGAGAGAATCCTTTATACCGGTCTCTGCCTTGGTAAAGTACTTTCCAAAGAGTTCCCATGCTGTATCAAGCATCTCATTGATAGTGATGTTGACATCGATAGCTAAAAGACGATTGGAATATTCTTTGGCGTAGTCGAGGCATCTTTTATCGTAATCGCTCAGGTCAAATCCGTTTTCGAGTTTGGTCTTGGCATTGGCAGCATCAGCATAAAGACGTACTGCGGTGTTCATCACCTGATTGTGGTCTTCGCGGGTCTGCTTGCCGATAACCAATTGTTTAAGACGTGAAAGAGAACGGAATGGATCGACGATAACCTTACCTGTGTCACTGTCGGTACGCAAATATAACTGACCTTCAGTGATATATCCTGTGTTATCGGGGATAGCATGGGTGATATCTCCATCGTTGAGAGTGGTGACAGCTATGATGGTGATGGAACCGCCATCAGGGAGCTGAACAGCTTTCTCATAAATCTTGGCAAGGTCCGAATAGAGAGAGCCTGGCATTGAATCCTTGGAAGGAATCTGGTCCATACGGTTGCTGACGATACTCAATGCATCGGCATAAAGTGTCATGTCGGTAAGCAGGACAAGTACTTTCTCGTGTTTGTCTACTGCAAAATATTCGGCAGCAGTAAGAGCCATATCGGGTATCAAAAGACGTTCTACAGGGGGTTGCTCGGTAGTATTGACAAATGAAATAATCTTATTGAGAGCACCTGCATTTTCAAATTCGTGTTTGAAAAAGAGGTAGTCATCATTGGATAGTCCCATACCGCCGAGAATAATCTTATCAACCTCGGCTCTAAGAGCAACGATAGACATTACCTGGTTATAGGGCTGGTCAGGATTGGCGAAGAAAGGAATCTTCTGACCTGATACGATGGTGTTGTTCAGGTCAATACCTGCGATACCGGTCGGAATCAACTGTGAAGGTTGTTTCCTCTTATAGGGGTTGACTGAGGGGCCACCGATAAACCGATGTTCACCCTCTACCTCAGGACCGCCATCTATGGGAAGTCCATAGGCGTTGAAGAAACGTCCGGAAAGGTCTTCGCTGACATTCAGTGCAGGGGGCTCTCCGAAAAAGACAACTTCGGCGTTGGTGGGAAGTCCTTCGGTGCCTTCAAATACTTGAAGTGTCACGAGGTCTCCTTTCATCTTTACCACTTGGGCCAGGCGGCCGTGAACTGTGGCAAGTTCATCATTGGTGACTCCTGAAGCTTTAACTGTGACAGTAGCTTTGGTGATAGCTTCTAATTGAGTATATATTCTCTGAAATGCTTTACTTGTCATCTTCTTTCAATAATTTATTGATTTGATCAAGATATGTGTTGAACTGGTCGCTCTTGTATTCAGAATAGTTCATCTGTTTGAATGTGTTGATAATCTCCTGATAGTATTTGTGACAATCTTCGAAATTATCGAAATCGTTCTCTTTGTCGCAGACTTCAAGAACTTTTGTAAGCATAAATTCCTGTCTATCGAGTGGCGTAGAGGCATCTATTTTGTCAAATGCATCTTGCTGGAGGATGACAAAGTCGATAAGTTCAGACTTCCAGTATCTTTCGTGGTAGCTCATTGGCACACCATCATCACCGAGGATGTTGATTTGTTCATAAGCTTCCTTTCCTCTCAAAATGATATTCTTGGCTTTCAATACTTTGTTTACCCACTCTTTGTCAATCTTCTCTTTCATAAAAGATATAATCTCCGGGTATTCAAGATATTTGGAATAAGAATCAATGGGGTCGACTGCAGGGTATCTTTTTTTATCGGCCCTGTTTTGCGAAAGGGCATAGAAACATCTTGCAGCTTTCTTGGTAGATTCTGTAACAGGCTCCTTCAAGTTACCACCGGCGGGGGATACTGTGCCGATGAAAGTAACAGCTCCTGTCTCTCCGTTGTTCAGTATGACAATACCTGCTCTGGAATAGAAATTGGAGATGGTGGAAGAAAGGTCTACAGGGTAAGCATCTGCTCCGGGGAGCTCTTCAAGACGGTTACTCATCTCGCGGAGTGCCTGAGCCCAACGGGAAGTAGAGTCTGCAAGGAGCAGAACTTTAAGTCCCATGGCACGATAGTACTCGCAGATGGTCATGGCTGTATAGACTGATGCTTCACGTGCTGCCACCGGCATATTGGAAGTATTACAGATGATGGTAGTTCTTTCCATAAGAGAACGTCCTGTGTGAGGATCGACAAGCTCCGGGAATTCAGTGAAGATTTCTACAACTTCATTGGCACGTTCACCGCAGGCTGCCATTACTATGACATCGGCTTCACCCTGCTTTGCAATGGCATGCTGAAGCACTGTCTTTCCGCAACCGAAGGGACCGGGTATAAAACCGGTGCCTCCTTCAGCAATGGGGTTGAATGTATCTATGCAGCGTACGCCGGTCTCCATCACTCTGTAAGGGCGTGGCTTCTCTTTGAAAGCTTCAATAGCCACTTTTACGGGCCATCTCTGCATCATAGTGACTTTAATCTCCTCTCCTGACTTATCTGTAAGTACTGCCATGACGTCAGACACTTTGTAAGAACCGGCAGGAACTATAGATTTGACTTTATAAGTATCGGGGAATGAAAATGGAACCATGATTTTGTGAGGCAACCAACCTTCTTTGACTTCTCCAAGCCAGTCAGCGGCAATAACTGTGTCTCCTGCCTTGGCTATTGGCTTAAATTCCCATTGTTTTTCGAGATCGATGGGAAATGTATATTCTCCTCTTTCGAGAAATACTGTTTTCATGGTAGCCAGATTGTTCTGCAGCCCGTCAAAGTTGCTCGAAAGCAAACCTGGGCCGAGAACCACTTCAAGCATATGCCCTTCGAACTCCACTTTGTCTCCGTTTTTGAGTCCACGAGTGCTCTCATAGACCTGGATAGAAGCATTTTTACCTGTTACCTTGATAACCTCTGCCATCAATCTGACTTTGCCCAATGTGATATAACAGATTTCATTCTGCGATACAGGGCCGTCCACCTGTACGGTGACGAGATTGGAGATGATACCGGTAACTATTCCTGTGGTTTTCATATATTATTATTACTATTTAAAATCTATACCTTTAAAGGAGCCTCTGACTTCATCAACCAATTTTTTGAAGAGTTCTGCTCCTGTTGTTTTGTCAAGTTCAAGCCATCTGCGAACAATATTGCCCTTGGCAAGAAACGCAAGAATGACATCGATGTCGAAGTATTCGAAAACGATAATATTTGAAATCTTTTCCCATCTCATCAAGTCGAGAGCTTTCTCTCTCTCAATGACATTGGGAGTCTCAAATATCTGCATCAGATGGGAATATTCATCATACTGATTATCGAATTCCCCTACAAGATATTTTTCATCTTTGAGGGCCAACTTTTTAGAAAGATATTTAACCTGGGCATTTCTGATTTTATGGTCAAAATCAAAATATTCCCTTAGGAAATGGTCTTTCTTTTTATCTACAGCATAATAAAAGTGAGCACAAAGATGAGTGGGGTCATAACCGAACTCAAGCCATTTGACCAGATTCAAATCCTTCTTGGAAAGCTGTGCTTTGATGCCGGAGGCGACAGCTTCGTAAGAAAATGACTGAGAACCAAAATCGGAGACGAGATAAGGAAGTCCAACAATTATGTAGTGATAATTGTTCATCTCAGATTAGCCAAATAAAAGTTTCTTGGTGGCAGGTCTCAGATAGTCTGCAAAAACCTTTTCAAAATCTGAATCGGAGAAACTGATTTTATAACCACCATCTTTTGGACCGATTTTGAATCCGCCAGACATCTGTTTGGAGTAGGAGACAGTGAGTCCATGAGCCATGGCATCCTTGCACTCTTTTTCCATAAAAGAAGATAGTTGAGTCTGAAGTGCGGCAGGTAGAATAATATCGAGACTCACCGGCTCAGCATTGGCAGGATTGAAAGCTTTGATAATGGTACTGATGAGAGATTTGATAAATTCCGCATCGCTTGTGGCAGATTTGATGGGGGCAGTCAATGACTTGGCGACAATCATATCTTCAGTGTTGCGTTTGATGGAAGATATGGTCTGAATCCCTGCCATACGAATATCACTTTCTGTTTTTGATTTGGTGTCTTCTGCCCTTTTCTCTGCTTCAGAAATGATTTTTTCAGCCTCTTTACGAGCATCCGCCAATATTTTGGCAGCTTCGGCTTTGGCTTTGGACCTCATCTCTTCCCCTTCCTGTTTACCCTTCGAGAGCCCTTCATTGTAAAGTTTGTCGGTCAGTTCTTGCAATTTATTCGACATATATGTACTTTGTTTATTTGTTAAAAAATATGGTCTGACGATCAAAAATTAAGCCAAGAATCCTAATAGGATACCGGCAGCTACTGCACTTCCTATGACACCGGCTACATTAGGACCCATGGCGTGCATGAGAAGGTAATTTTTTTTGTCATACTGAAGTCCAACGATATTAGATACACGTGCTGAATCAGGGACAGCCGATACTCCTGCATTGCCAATAAGTGGATTGATTTTGTTGCCCGGTTTCAGGAAAAGATTAAAAATCTTGACAAAGAGAACACCTGCAAAAGTGGCAATGATAAAGGAAAGAGCTCCAAGAATAAAGATTTTTACTGAATTGAACTGCAGAAATTTGTCAGCTTGTGTGGAACATCCAACTGTGAGACCAATCAGTATGGTGACAATATCAATAAGTGGCCCTCTGGCTGTTTCAGCCAAACGGCGTGTGACTCCACTTTCCTTCAATAAATTACCAAAGAAGAGCATGCCTAGCAGTGGAAGACCGGAAGGGACTATGAAAGCAGTCAAAAGAAATCCGATGATAGGGAATATCTTTTTTTCAACAGTAGAAACGGGACGTGGAGGTTTCATTCTGATGAGACGCTCTTTCTTGGTGGTAAGAAGTTTCATGATAGGAGGCTGTATTACAGGCACCAATGCCATATAGGAATAGGCTGAAACAGCTATCGCTCCCATAAGATCCGGAGCCAATCGACCTGAAAGGAAAATAGCTGTAGGGCCATCAGCACCTCCAATGATGCCGATGGCACCTGCTTCTGCCGGTGTGAACCCGAGAGCCAGGGCAAGTGCATAGGCACCAAATATACCAAATTGTGCTGCAGCACCTATGAGTAACAGCTTGGGATTAGATATTAGTGCTGAAAAATCTGTCATCGCCCCTATACCCATAAAGATAAGTGGGGGATAAAACCCTTTCTGCACTCCTTGGTAAAGTATGTTAAGGACAGAACCCTCTTCGTAAACTCCAACGCTTAAACCAGGGTACAATGGGATATTGCCTATGATAATACCAAATCCAATAGGTACGAGCAAGAGGGGTTCCCATTCTTTCTTGATGCCAAGATAAATAAATACAATACCAATGCAGATCATTACAAGATACTGCCAGTTACAATTGGCAAAACCGGTAAACTGCCAGAATTGAGAAATATTTTCTACAATCGTTTCCATACTATCCTATAATTACTAGAGGTGCTCCTTCAAGTACGGAATCACCTTTGTTTGCTTTAATGCTTTTAATTATGCCATCTTCGGTAGCTTCAATAATGTTTTCCATTTTCATTGCCTCAAGAAGCATTACTTTCTGTCCCTTTTTCACTTGATCTCCCTCTTTGACATTTACTTCGAGTATGACACCAGGAAGGGGAGATGTCACTGTGGCACCTGAATTGCTGGAGGAAGCGGCCGGGGCAATAATAGGAGTAGAAGCCATGGCAGTATGAGGAGCGTTTTTAACCACTTTGATAGCCTTGGGCTTTGTGACAGGTTTCTCAAATTCAACTGTAAAAGGGGAACCGTTTACCTCCACAGATGCAGTGGTCTCTTCCAAGTCATTAATAACTACATTATAGTCGTTACCATTTATTTTTAATTTATATTCTTTCATAACTTCAATTGTTTCTATTTATTTTTCTTAAGAGCAGGAGTCTGACGGAGTCCATAAAATTTGGAACTCCAAGGGGAATAAGATCTGTCTGTGTGACCGAGGGTGATGGTGAAACTTTCATCATCATGAGATTCATTCTCTTCGAAGTAAAGGTGCATGGCAGTAGCTATGGCAGCGAATGCCTCAGATGATGTATCACTGACAGAGATATTTGCTGAATTGGCCTCTTCTGTAGATTTATCTGATTTTTTCTGCTGACTTTTGATAGAAATAGCTCCGGTGAGATTGAATAGAACAGTCAGTATTATGAGTGCTAGAAATACGACTGACATGGAAGTAATAGCTAAAACCCAGCCATAAGGGTCTTCCTGTTGCATAATCATGCTTTTGGTCTTGGCATCAACTCCGGAATTGTTGGTGCTTGGAGATGTCCACTGTCTTAATTCCCATCCTTCTGTGGTACCGTCATAACTGCCAATGCCATCATCTTTTCTGCCATAGGACTGATCGGGAAGCAATCCGTTGGGGATGACAATACGGTCAATAATAGTCCTGCCGTCGCTGGCTGTAAATATTATTTCTTGAGATGCTTCGATAAGAAAATTGGTATGAAAAGTACCACGAAATGGACTATTGTCTGCCCAGAAAAGAGTATGCTGTCTTGGCTTTATCTTAGTCATGACATCGCCTTTGGGGATAATATATTTTTTGAGGTTATTGGGATCGTTGGAGAGAAAACATCCTCCGATATCGACTGTACCATAGGAAGTGTTGAAAAGTTCTATCCATGGACTCTGTACTCCGAAATCATCCTGAAAATCCGACTTATTGATGAGAAGAATTTCATTAATACGCATATCTGACTGACTTTGAGCGCATAATGGGAGAACCATCAGCATCAATCCCAAGACCAAGATAAATTTTGATTTCATCATTGTGATATAGATTTATTTATAATGGAAGGTTATCATGCTTCTTGGCAGGATTTGAAAGTTTTTTGGTAGCGAGCATCTCAAGGGCTCTGATAATACGGAAACGGGTATTGCGAGGTTCGATAACATCATCGATATAACCGTAGGATGCTGCTTTATAAGGATTACAGAACAAGTCGTTATATTCTTTCTTTTTCTCCTCAGCGAGTGACGCACGTTTGTCAGGATCTTCTTCTGCCTTGATATCTTTGGCATAGAGAACTTCTACTGCTCCTTCAGCACCCATTACAGCAATATTTGCACTTGGCCAGGCGTAGTTGATGTCTCCGCGAAGCTGCTTGCAGCTCATTACTATATGAGAACCGCCATAAGACTTTCTTAAAGTGACTGTGACTTTGGGAACTGTAGCTTCCCCATAAGCATAGAGAAGTTTAGCTCCGTGAAGAATTATGCCGCCATATTCCTGCTGTGTGCCGGGAAGGAAACCCGGTACATCCACCAAAGTGACAAGTGGAATATTGAAAGCATCGCAGAAACGAACGAAACGGGCAGCTTTGCGAGATGAATTGATATCAAGTACACCGGCAAGATATTTAGGCTGGTTGGCAACAAGTCCCACGGATGTACCGCCGAAACGGGCAAAACCGACTATGATATTTTTAGCATAATCTTTATGAATTTCGAAAAAGTGTCCGTCGTCCACTATACCTGAAATAACATCATACATATCATATGGAGTGTTGGGACTGTCAGGGATAATCTCATTGAGAGCATCATCAATACGTTCCGAAGGGTCTTCAGTGGGCTTGAATGGAGGTTCTTCCATATTGTTCTGAGGTATATAACTCAGAAGTTCACGAATAATAGAGATGGTGTCCTCCTCAGAATCGGCTGCGAAATGTGCAACTCCACTTTTGGAAGCATGCACAGAAGCTCCACCGAGTTCTTCCTGATTGACATTTTCTCCTGTTACAGACTTCACTACAGCAGGACCAGTGAGGAACATATAGCTTGTCCCTTTGGTCATAATATTGAAGTCTGTCAAGGCTGGTGAATATACCGCGCCACCTGCGCATGGGCCAAGAATGGCAGAAATCTGAGGGATGACACCGGAGGCCAGAATATTTCTCTGGAAGATCTCTGCATACCCTGCAAGGGCATTGACACCCTCCTGGATACGAGCTCCGCCTGAATCATTAAGTCCAATGACCGGAGCGCCCATTTTCATGGCTTGGTCCATTATCTTACATATTTTCTGGGCAAGTGTCTCGGAAAGAGAGCCTCCGAATACTGTAAAATCCTGTGCAAAAACATATACCAATCTGCCATCGATGGTGCCATATCCAGTAACTACACCATCACCGAGAAAGGTGGATTTTTCCATTCCGAAATTAGTGCAACGATGTGTTACAAACATATCGAATTCCTCAAAACTACCTTCGTCGAGAAGCATTGATATTCTCTCGCGAGCTGTAAATTTACCTTTTCCATGCTGAGCATCAATTCTTTTCTGTCCGCCTCCGAGACGGGCTTTTTCTCTGAGTTGTGTCAGCGCTTTGACTTGTTCAAGCTGTTGGCTCATATTATTATATTATTATTGTTTTATTTTGGATTTTCGCATAGTTCTGTGAGAACTCCTACCGTAGATTTGGGATGAAGGAAGGCAATATGGAGTCCTTCTGCGCCGGCGCGAGGAGCCTTGTCGATGACTCTTATTCCTTTATCTTGAACTTCATCCAGAGCATTTTGTACTCCGTCTTCAACACAATATGCAATGTGATGAATACCCTCGCCACGCTTCTCTATGAATGAAGCAATAGTGCCTTCAGGTGATGTGCTTTCCAGGAGTTCTATCTTGGTCTGACCGACTTTGAAAAAAGCGGTTTTGACCTTCTGATCGGGTACTTCCTCGATAGAATAGCATTTGAGACCTAATATATTCTCATAATATGGGATAGCATCGTCAAGAGACTTAACAGCTATGCCGATGTGTTCAATGTGGGATATAATCATATTTTAATGTATTTGTATAGCTAATAGTCCATAGTAGTGTAGACGTTCTGAACATCATCATCACTTTCTATTTTCTCTATGAGTGCTTCTATAGAAGCTTGGTCGTCTGGAGAAAGCTTTTTCAATTCTACAGTGGGGATTCTTTCAAATCCTGCTGTCACCATCTCATATCCATTCTCTTCGAGATATTTCTGAATGATTCCGAAAGACTCGAAGGCTCCATATATGCAAATTAGGGCTTTTGAATCTTCGTCTTCTTCATCTTTGGCTATCCGAAAGACTTCATCTACACCCAAATCAATGAGATTGAGCTCCAAATCTTCAATATTGATATCATCTCTGTCCTCTATTTTGAATACGCATTTGCGTTCAAACATAAAGTCAACACTTCCCTGTGTACTCAGAACACCGCCGTGTTTGGTAAAATAACTTCTGATATTGGCAACAGTGCGCATGTTATTGTCAGTGGCAGTTTCTATGAGAAATGCTATACCGTGAGGACCAAAACCTTCGTAGACGATCTCTTTGAAATCTCCCTGATCTTTCTCAACAGCTCTTTTTATGGCCCTGTCGATATTATCTTTGGGCATATTCTCGCTGCGTGCAGTCTGAATAATAGAACGTAATCTGGGATTGTTGTCAGGATCAGGACCACCGGACTTAGTTGCTATGGTAATCTCTTTCCCCAACTTGGTGAAGACTCGAGCCATATTGCCCCAACGTTTAAATTTACGTTCCTTTCTAAATTCAAATGCCCTTCCCATAATCTATTTTTCTACTTTAATACGTGAAATATATTTATCAATTTCATATCCTTCAAATGTCTGAGGATATTTATCTTTGATAACTTGATAGTGCTTGAGAGCTTCTTCGTTATGTCCCATCTCTTCACAGATAATACCTGCTTTGAGAAGATAAGCTGCAGAGAAAATATTGTCTGCATGATCGGCTGCCTTGAGATAATATGAGAGAGCCTCAGAATATTTGTCGAGCATTACATATCCATCACCAATGCAACATAGAGAACGAGCATACAAAATAGGATCTTTACCATTATATTTTTTTAAGTATGCGATAGCTTCTTCCGCTTTATTTAATTGGAGTTCGCAAATGCCCGCATACAAATAAACAGCAGATGTGGACAGCCTGCCATATTCGGTGATTATTTGAGAGAATCCTAATGCGTTGCCGTCTCCGTAGAGAGCAGTCTCGAAATTACCTGCCCTGAAATATTGTTCGGCGACAAAAGTCTGGTCCACAGCTTCGGTCTTCTTGGGATTGACATAAAAATGGAGGACAGCAACAATGATGGCTGCTACCACCACAATGCCTATAACTATGTATGTCAATAGATTTCCATATTTTTTGAAAAATACTTCGGTGTTGGATACTGCCTGACCGACTTTTTGATTTTGCTCAGTTTTCTGATTTTTAGTAACGTTTGCCATTTTTTGAAAAAAATTATATAAAGTTTGCAAAAATACAACAAATTGTCTAATCGCAAAGATTAATTGAGACATTTTTATTTTGGATTATCCGCAGGATAAGGCTATCTTTGTGACACAATTGAGGTCATTATGTATCTAAAGCGGGTTATTATCTCCAATTTTAAAAATATTGTCTCAGCAGACCTTCATTTCTCACCCAATATCAATTGCATCTGCGGCAATAACGGCGAAGGGAAGACCAACCTTCTTGATGCCATTTATTATCTCTCGATGACCAAGAGTTTCATCTCCTCTTCTATTGACCGTTACATCATCACAAATGGTGAGGCTCAGATGATGCTTCATGGTTCATATATTCGTGATAGTCTGGAAGATAACATAGCCATCAGTCTTAAAGACTCAGGGGAGAAGATAGTCAAGAGAAACTCCAAAGTATATCCACGCATATCTGACCATATCGGATTAATTCCGGTGGTGATTATCTCTCCATCAGACACTTCCCTGATACAGGACCCCGGAGAGAACAGAAGGAAGTTTCTGAACATCATTCTCTCACAGACCGACAAAGAGTATCTTCGCTCTATTCAAACTTATAATCGTGCACTGATACAACGCAATAAACTTCTTAAAGACGATAATTTTTCGACACTGCTGCTCGATTCTTTCTCTCAACAGTTGATCAAAGAATCCCGTTATATCTTTCAAAAACGAAGCGAGACTATCGCCCGCCTGAGTGAACTCACTTCTGACTACTATAATATCCTTTCGGGAGGCAGAGAGTCTGTATCCATGAGTTATCAGTCTGAACTCTGCAAAAACGATATGGAGACTCTTCTCCGTCAGTCTTTGGAAAGAGACAGGTTGTTTAAATATACCACTACAGGCGTACAGAGGGACGACATTGTTTTTAATTTGGACAGTCATCCCATGAGGGGATATGCTTCACAGGGCCAGCAGAAAACATTCCTTATCTCCATGAAAATGGCTCAATATTCGCTTATGAGAGACCTTTATCAATATCCTCCCATACTTCTTCTTGATGACGTATTTGACAAATTAGATATGAACAGGGTAGAATTCCTTATCAAAGCGGTGGCTCAGGAGGATTTCGGCCAGATTTTTATTACCGATTCCAACAAAGTCAGGATTATGGGCATAGTTCGTTCCATCACCTCTGAAAGCAAGTTTTATTCTGTTGAGAAGGGATATTTTACCGAAGTCACTGTTTGATTATGAAAAGGCAGGGAGCATTATCCATTGATGAGATTCTTAAGGAACTTGTAAACGACAATAGCTCACTCAAATCGGGCATTGAGAGAGTTAACATATTTCAAGCCTGGGACTCTGTCGTAGGGACCAAAGGGGCTTCTGCCACGACATATAAGTTTTTCAGGGACGGCATCCTTTACTGTACCATCTCATCTTCTGCACTTCGTAGCCAGCTTTATTTTGGGCTCCAGGATATCCTCAGAGAGATAAACGCTTCTTTAGGTTCTCCTGTGGTCAATAAAATTATTCTCAAATGAAGATAGTTGCAGATAAAAACATCCCATTTCTGAAAGGTGTTTTCGAACCCTATGCCACTGTCTCATATCTTGACGGAGAAAGTATAACATCCGATTCGATAGCTGACGCAGATGCGTTGATTATACGTACCCGTACTCATTGTGACGAGGCTCTTCTCAAAGGCACTAACGTGCGATTTATCGCCTCTGCCACCATCGGTACCGATCATGTCGATACCGATTATTTAAAACAATCGGGAATAGCATTCGCAAATGCTCCCGGATGCAATGCAGGTGGTGTCATGCAGTATGTTTTTACTACTTTATTTGCTGTGTCATCGCGCAAAAACATCGGGCTCGAAGGAAAGACTATCGGGGTGATAGGATGCGGACATACCGGAAGCAAGGTCGCTTCTTTGGGCCGCCAAATGGGATTTGATGTGCTCGTTAATGACCCACCCCGAGCTTTGAAAGAGGGGTATATGGAAAACAATGATGGGCTCTCTTCACCATTTGTCATGCTCGATTACCTTCTGCGTCACAGCGATGTTATCTCTTGTCACGTACCACTTGATAATACCACCAAATCTCTCGCCTCTTCACACTTCTTTTCGCTCGTAAAGCCTGGGGCTGTTTTTATCAATGCTTCAAGAGGAGAAGTGGTAGATGATGAAGTGCTCGTCTCTGCCTCTTCATCTCTCGCAGCACTTATTTTGGATGTATGGAATCACGAGCCCGCTCATATATCGAAAAAGCTTCTGCAACTCGCAGACATAGCTACCCCTCATATAGCAGGTTATTCATACGAAGGGAAGATCAATGGTACCACTATGGTAGTTAGGGAAGTAGCTCGATTTTTCGGTCTCAGCGACCTCGAAAAGTACCTTCCCGAATATACCCCCACACCCATTCTTGAGATTCCCGATGACGCATTGAAAAGAAAAAATCTGATGGCTGAGAAATTGTTGAAATTATTTCCGGTTTATGAGTTGGATTGTGCTCTTAGACAAGCACCTGAGGATTTTGAAAAAATCAGGAAAAATTATGTTTATCGAAGGGAGTTCAAAACTTTTTAATCGATTTTTTAGATAATTGGAACAACGCTTCTTTTTTCATTTATATTTGCCAAAAATATTTAAGACTTAAACACTGCTTTACGACATGCGTATTGGTATGACTTACGACCTTAGAGAGTATTATCTCGCGAAGGGTTTTACGGCTGAAGAAGTAGCCGAATTTGATTGTAAAGAGACAATAGATGCTATAGCAAAAGTTTTAATCGGAAGGGGATTCGAAGTTGAAAAAATCGGATGCCTTGAGAGGCTGATGAAAAAACTTCTCAAAGGGGAACGCTGGGATATGGTTTTCAATATCGCAGAGGGGCTTTACGGAGTAGGAAGAGAGGCTCAGGTCCCTTCTTTGTTGGATGCTTTCAAGATTCCTTTTACTTTCTCAGCCACTGAGACTCTGGCTCTCTCTCTCGATAAAGGGATGACTAATGCTGTGATGCGCACCTATGGTGTCAGAACTGCCGATTTCTATGTTGTACGCAAGATGCAGGATGTCGCCAAAGTGAAGATTCCTTTCCCTCTTTTCGTCAAACCTCTGGCAGAAGGGACGAGCAAAGGCATCAACAGATTCTCACGCATAGACGATATTGAATCTCTGACCACTCAATGTCAGTATGTTCTCGATACTTTCCATCAGCCTGCACTTGTCGAGGAGTATCTCCCCGGCCGTGAATTCACGGTGGGCATAGTAGGTACCGGGGACAATGCCAAAGTGATAGGGGTGATGGAGATAACCATGAATGAGATAGCAGATAAATATGCTTACACATACGAGAATAAAAAGCTTTATGATGATAGGATAGAGTATTCCATTGTCAAGGAGCCTCGCGTAGCACATCTTGCTCTCAAGGCCTGGCAGTCAATACACTGCATGGGAGCAGGAAGAGTAGACATCCGGATGAATTCTCACGGAGATCCATGTTTTATGGAGGTCAATCCGATGGCAGGTCTCAATCCCAATTATTCCGATATCTGCATTATGTGTAAAATGCTCGGTATCCCTTATGAAAATCTTATAAACAGCATCGTCGATGACGTATTGCTTAGAATGAAAAAAGAATCAGATGAGAATAGTTATTCTTAAAGATGACATCACCGGCAATGGTTCTGCCGATGAGATGGACAATCAGATTGAGGCCGATTTCGCCGAGAAATGTCTGTCACGTAAGCACACAGTTTGTCAAATCCCGTTTGTCAGCGACATTCGTAAAGTGATGCACGATATTCGCAAATATGCCCCCGATGTCGTTTTCAATCTCGTAGAGAGTGTATGTGAAAGTGGCGGTATGTCGATTATTGCCGTTCAGATGCTCGAAGTGATGGGTATTCCATTCACAGGCAATCATATCTATCCTCAAGTCATCAGTGCCAACAAATCGATTGCCAAGAGGGTACTTCAGCAGAAAAACATACCTACCCCTGCATCTTGCTTCAAATCGGGTATCGAATACATTTTGAAAGCCAAGACAGAGCATGCTTCCATAGCACTTGACGATAATTGCATTCGTAAATTCTCTACTGAAAAAGAGTTGAAAAGTGCATTGAATGATAAGGAAAAAGAGACCGGAATGGAGTGGATAGCAGAAAAATACGTAGATGGAAGAGAATTTAACTGCGCTTTCATAGGCGACACCATCCTTCCACCTGCTGAGATTAATTTTGAGAAAGATTTCGTGGGTCATAAGATTCTTACTTATGAAGCCAAATGGGACGAAGGAGCAGATTCTTATCAGAAAAGTCTGAGGACATTCGATGTCGATGACAATATCTGTGAACGTTTATACAAACTTACCGATTTTTGTCGAAGAGAACTTGACCTCAAAGGATATGCGAGGATAGATTACAGAATGGACAGCTACGACAATCTCTATGTTATAGATATTAACACAAATCCCTGCATATCACCCGATTCAGGATTCACAGCTATGACTGAACGCAGCGGTCTCTCCAATGAACAAATGTTTGAAATAATAATAAAAGATGCTTTCGTTTCGTAACAATATATTTCCCACAGATCGTGAGAAAATACAACAGCTCCTTATCAGTACCGGTTTTTTCGATGCTGCCCATGATGAGATTGATGTTGCACTTGAACTTTTTGACCTTTCGCTGCAAAACGGCAACAATGTCGACAATTATGACTGCCTGTTGGCTGAGGAAGATGGACGAGTAGTAGGCTATGTATGTTTTGCCAAAGTACCATGCACTATCTCTACTTATGAGATGTATTGGTTGGCAGTAGACAAGACTTTGCAGGGGAGGGGCATAGGCAGGAAAATTGTTCAGCAGGTGGTCGACCGGGTCAGGGAACTCGGAGGGCATAAAATCGTTCTTTCCACGGCAGGAAGAGAAGAATATCTTCCCACCCAACGATTTTATGTTTCCATTGGGTTTGTCATAGAGGCCCGCATCAAAGATTATTATTCCATCGGTGATGACTGCCTGATATATTCATTAGAAATCAATCAATAGAGATGTCATACAATAATGCCAATGTCAAGCTTCAGTTGGAGAACTACATCAAAGGTTTCCCATTTCTGAAAGTACAAGCTCCCGCCACCACAGCACGGGGCATCTCTCTGCTGGATGCTGAAGAACAGGCAAGTGCCATCAGAAGATATGAAGACTTTAAAGGTAAAATAGTGAAGTTTGTCCCCGCTTCAGGTGCAGCTTCCAGAATGTTCAAAGTACTTTTCGAAGCCCGTGAAGATCTCAGAAGTAAACAAATGCTTCTCCATGGTTCACATGGCAAGAAATTTTTTGACAACATCACCAAGTTTCCATTTTATGATTCAGCTCATTTCAAAGGTCTCTCTCAAGAAGAGACATTGAATTATATTCTGGATGATATGCGATATGCATACAAACCCAAAGGTGAGATTCTGTTCCATAAATATGACAAGCCCTTCAAGGAGGTGCGCACCGCTTTCGAAGAACACTTGGTCGAAGGTGCTCTCTATGCCAAAAACAGTGATGGGACTGTGCATATCCATTTTACCGTTTCTCCAGAACATAAAGATGATTTTCAGGAGCTCTCCGACGAGGTGTCTCCCAAATATGAAAAGCGTTTTGACTGTAAATATGATATTAACTTTTCCACGCAGGATCCATCTACCAACATTATAGCAGTCAATGAGGATAATACCCCATTTCTCAAACAAGATGGTACCCCTCTTTTCAGACCCGGTGGTCATGGTGCCCTTTTGCAAAATCTCAACGAGACGGACGGAGACATCGTTTTTCTTAAAAATATCGACAATGTGATCCGTCAGGAATTTCTTGACAAGACCATACTTTGGAAAAAAGTAATTGCCGGCCGACTTTTGCAAAGTCGTAACAATGTCTTTGCATATCTCAAGAAATTGGAGCCATACATCTTGTCACATGCCAAATGTGTGAAAGCACCCAAAGAACTGTGCGATGAGATTATCTCTTTCATCGACAATGAATTCTGCATAACACTGCCCAATATACCTGAAGATATACTTCCTCACATCCTTTTTGCCAAACTCAACCGCCCCATAAGAGTGTGCGGAATGGTAAAAAATGAAGGGGAACCCGGAGGAGGACCATTCATTACCTATGATGCAGACGGATCGACTTCACTGCAAATATTGGAAAGTGCCCAGATAGATATGACTCTTCCCGAGACGCCATTATTTCTTTCCGATTCTTCTCATTTCAATCCGGTAGATATAGTCTGCTCCATAAAAGATTATAAAGGCAATATTTTCGACCTTACAAGATATACTGACCCCACCACAGGCTTCATTACCTCCAAAAGTTATGAGGGCCGCAAACTCAAGGCACAGGAGCTTCCGGGGCTTTGGAATGGCGCCATGAGCAATTGGAACACCATCTTCGTGGATACCCCCTTAAAAACATTCAACCCTGTGAAGACCGTGATGGATCTTCTCAAGGTTGAACATCTAGGTATATAACTGTTATTTACGATTACCAGCCCAGAATGTAGGCGAACATCAGAGGTGCTACTATCGTGGCATCCGATTCTACTATGAAACGGGGGGTGTCTTTAGAAAGCTTTCCCCAAGTGATTTTCTCATTGGGTACTGCACCTGAATATGAACCGTATGATGTGGTGCAATCTGAAATCTGGCAGAAATATGACCAGAGAGGAACATCTTTCCATTCAAGATCCTGAGCCATCATGGGGACAACGCAAATAGGGAAGTCTCCTGCTGTGCCACCACCTATCTGGAAGAAGCCCACACCTGCTCCGCCACTGTTTTTGCGATACCACTCAGTAAGGAATATCATCGTCTCGATACCATTCTTAATCATAGATTTGGATGGGTCGAATTCTCCACGGATACAGTGTGCTGTATAAATGTTGGCTGTGGTGCAGTCTTCCCATGCGGGAACAACTATCGGAATATTCTTCTCACAGGCTGCGAGCACCCAGCTGTCTTTAGGGTCGATTTCGTAATATTGTTTGAGGACGCCACTGCGAATGAGCCTATACATTACTTCCCAGGGAAAAAGTCTCTCGCCCTTGGCTTTCATATCTTTCCATACTTCTACAAGATGGTGCTCCAACCTTCTGAAAGCTTCTTCTTCAGGTATACAAGTGTCAGTAACTCTATTCATGTGGTTCTCCAAAAGTTCGTGTTCCTGCTCAGGAGTAAGGTCTCTGTAGTAGGGCACTCTTTTGTAATGAGAGTGAGCCACGAGATTCATTATATCTTCTTCAAGATTATTGGCAGAGCATGAGACGATGCTTATCTTGTCCTGACGTATCATCTCTGCGAGAGAAAGTCCGAGCTCTGCCGTACTCATAGCTCCGGCCATGGCAAGCATCATCTTACCTCCCTTGGCGATGAGTTCATCGTATGATTTGGCAGCATCTACCAAAGTTGCAGAATTGAAATGACGGTAATGATGTGTAATAAATTGAGAAATAGGTCCTCTATTCATGATGGTATTATTTATTATTGATTAAGTTGTCTTTAGATAGTTCGCAAAATTACTATTTTTTCCTAATTTTGTACCGTTTTTTATATCAAGATTATGTTTGAAAATCTTACCGACAAACTCGAACGCTCATTTAAACTCATAAAAGGTCAGGGTAAAATCACAGATATCAATGTCGCCGAGACTTTGAAAGAAGTTAGAAGAGCTTTATTGGACGCCGATGTCAGTTATAAGATAGCCAAGTCTTTCTGTGACGATGTCAAGGAAAAAGCTTTAGGCCGCAATGTCCTTACCGCCGTTCGTCCGGACCAGATGATGATAAAGATAGTGCACGACGAACTTGCAGAACTGATGGGAAGCGAGGCGAGCGACATTAATATCAAGGGTAATCCGGGAATAGTCTTGGTCAGTGGTCTTCAAGGTTCAGGTAAGACTACTTTTTGCGGAAAACTCGCCCTCTTCTGTAAAAACAAAAAGGGGCTGAAAGTAATGTTGGTCGCAGGTGACGTTTACAGACCTGCTGCCATCGAACAGTTGCAAATCATTGGAGAGCAGATAAATGTCCCTGTATATACCGAAGAGAATGCCAAAGACCCCGTGTCAATCTCCAAAAACGCTATCTCCAAAGCACGCCACGAAGGCTTCTCATTGGTAATCATCGATACCGCCGGACGATTGGCAGTGGATGAGAATATGATGAACGAGATAGCTGCCATCAAAAAAGCAGTCACCCCCACTGAAACTCTCTTCGTGGTAGATGCGATGACAGGTCAAGATGCAGTTGAAACTGCACGCGCATTCAATGAACGTCTCGATTTCGACGGAGTGGTTCTTTCCAAAATGGATGGCGATACTCGTGGCGGTGCTGCCCTTTCCATCAAAGCAGTAGTCAACAAACCGATTAAATTTACGAGTTCCGGAGAGAAAATGGAGGCTCTCGATATTTTCTATCCATCACGTATAGCAGACAGAATCCTCGGAATGGGGGATGTGGTCTCTCTTGTGGAGAAAGCTCAGGAACAATTTGACGAAGAAGAGGCGCGCAAGCTCACCAAAAAGCTTGCAAAGAACCAGTTTACCCTCACCGACTTCTATCAGCAGATACAGCAGATCAAGAAAATGGGCAACATTAAAGACCTTGCTTCTATGATTCCAGGTATGGGCAAAGCCATAAAAGATGTCGATTTGGACAATAATTCTTTTAAGAGTGTAGAAGCCATCATCCTCTCTATGACTCTTTATGAGAGAGATAACCCGCAGATGATTAACGGCAGTAGAAGACGCCGTATCGCTGATGGCAGCGGCACGACTGTGGCTGATGTCAACCGTCTTCTCAAACAGTTTGAAGGTACCAGAAAGATGATGAAAAATGTGGCAGGGAAAGGGGCTAAGAACACATTAAATGCTATGCGCTCCGCAAGAAATCGTTAAATCAGTGACAATATGATATTATTAAATGGTAAAGAAACTGCAGACGCGCTAAAGTCTCAAATCGCTGACCAGGTCTCTGCAATGATAGCCCGCGGAGAGCGTGCTCCCCATCTTGTTGCAGTGTTGGTAGGGGATGATGGTGCCAGCCAGACCTATGTTGCCAATAAAGAAAAAGCCTGCTCCCAAGTTGGATTCAAGTCCACGTTGCTTAAATTTCCATCCACTATCTCTCAGACTGAACTTCTTTCAGAGATACATCGTCTCAACCGTGATGATTCGGTAGATGGATTTATCATTCAGCTTCCTCTCCCGAGTCATATTGACACCAAAACCATTATGAATGCTGTCGACCCTGATAAAGATGTAGATGGATTTCACCCCACAAATGTTGGGAAAATGACACTCGGAGAGCCCTCTTTCATCTCAGCCACCCCATACGGCATATTATTGCTTTTGGAGCATTACCACATTTCCACATCGGGTAAACATTGTGTAGTCTTAGGCAGAAGCAACATCGTGGGGCGTCCCATCGCCAATCTTCTCTCCATGAAGGCCAAAACGGGTGATTGCACAGTGACCATCTGTCACAGCAGGACCCCCGATATATCCAAATATACACGTGACGCAGATATCATCATTGCCGCCCTCGGAGTGCCTCTTTTCCTGAAAGCCGACATGGTCAAAGAGGGTGCTGTCGTTATTGATGTAGGTATCACCCGCGTCCCCGCCGATAATTCCAAAGGATATAAAATAGTAGGTGATGTCGATTTCGATGCGGTTGCTCCGAAATGCTCTTATATCACTCCAGTCCCTGGAGGTGTCGGCCCTATGACCATCATTTCTTTAATGAAAAACACTCTTCTGGCACGCAGCAAGAGGTGATTTTCACTTTTCTTCAACTATTTTCAAAAAATATGTAAAATAAATTTGCATATATAAAAAACATATCTACCTTTGCGGTGTACTAATATACTAATACACTACATAATCGCAATAACAAATATCAACAGTAGATATGATTACAATTGAAAATCTTAAATTCAGTTACAGACACAAACAAGTCTTTTCCGGAATCAATCTTACTCTCGAAGAGGGTAAAATCTATGGTCTTCTGGGACTAAATGGAGTGGGGAAGACAACATTACTCAAAATAATCTCAGGACTTTTGAAAAGTTCGGATGGTAAATGTTCAGTAGATGGTCATAACCCTTTTTCAAGGGAACCATCCTTTTTGAAAGATATCTTTTTCGTTCCCGAAGACTTTATGGGAAGCCCTATTCCCGTGGAAGTATATGCCAAAAATATGGGAGTGCTTTATCCCAATTTCGACATAGAACTCTTCTATAAACTAATGTCGATGTTCGAAGTAAATCCCAATGTCAAGTTTACAAAGATGTCTCACGGGCAGCAGAAAAAGTCTATTTTGTCCATAGCCGTGGCATTAAAAACCAAACTGCTTCTGCTTGATGAACCTACCAACGGATTGGATATCCCATCCAAAACTCAGTTCAGAAAAATCATATCTGAAGCTTCTACCCCTGACAACACGATAGTTATCTCCACCCATCAGGTAAGAGATCTTGAAAATCTTATTGACCCCATTATCATATTGGACACGAAAGGGATATTGTTAAATGCACCCATCTGTAAAATCGCCGAAGAACTCCATTTCTCGATTGATCCTGAGAAAGACGATAAAGCTCTTTATTGCGAACCGGCACTTGGTGGCTATATGAAAGTCTCCCTCAATGAGCGCAAAGTAGAGACTCAAGTCAATATAGAGGCCCTCTTCAACGCAGTCTCCAACAATAAAGAACTGATCAAAGAGTTGTTCAGCAAATAATAACACCATTAACGATAAAACAACAGAATATGAATAATATATTTTCATTCAAAAGATTCGGTCTCTTATTTACCAAAGAGATAAAGGAATACTTTCAAAAATTCGGCACCTTTACTCTTGCCATCTTGTGCGCCTATATTCTTTATTGGTTTTTTACTCTGATTCAGGGTGGAACACAGTCATTCATCGCCAACAGAATTCCCGTTATTTTTATTTTTATCTTCGCCTATATCTTCCTGATACCTTTCCATCTCTATGGAGAGTCCAATCATCCCAATCGCGGCATAAACTATGCACTTCTTCCCGCTTCCACTTGTGAAAAATATTGCTCTATGTTGCTATGTACCACAATTATCTGTCCACTTGTGTTCTCTTTTGTGATGCTTGGTCTTGATACCCTTCTCTCTTTGCTCAGTATGGGGAAAGTGTTTACAGGCAACGTTTTTTCAACCAATATCTTTGATTGGAAATTCTTAGGTAAATATGTCATGATGCTATTGTTTCAATCACTCTCTATTTATGGCAACCTTCTTTTCAAAAAACACAAAATCAGTAGGACATTCCTTTGCTTGATTGGTGTACTGACAGTGCTGATGACAATATCCATTATTACATTATTAAGCATTTATCCGGATGGTCAAACCCTGTTGATCAACAATAACAAGTTAATGTTTGGTGATAGCACTCTCTTTGAGAACTGGGTTCAATCAGCCAATGTGATTGCACAGATATTCAAATATTTATGTTTGATAGGTATTCCCGTACTTTTATATGTTCTTTCATTTTTCAGACTTAAAAATCTCCAATACAAATAATCATGAATTTCGACGAACACAAACCAATATATCTTCAGATCGCTGACAATCTATGCGATAGGATAATGAGAGGAGAGTGGAACGAAGAAGAGAGAATACCATCGGTGAGAGAGTTGGGTATGGAGTTGGGTGTCAATCCCAATACAGTAATGAGAACATACGACTATCTCCAGAGTCAACATGTGATTTACAACAAACGCGGAATTGGTTATTTCGTTTCTCACGATGCACAAGTCAACGTCACCAATGCCAAGAAAGCAGAATTTGTTGAAAACGAACTTGCACAGATATTTAACACTATGAAACTGCTTGATATCTCTATCAATGAGATGTCCGACAGATACCAGGATTTTTGCAAAAAATATGATAAAGTAAAGTAACTTTTTCAACTAATCAATGTCTATTATATAGAAACAATTTTAAAAACACAGATATGAAACAAATCTTCACCGTCATTATGATGACAACGATTTTGAGTCTTTTTTCTCTCTCTGCTACAGACCGTCACGAAAGACAAGTTTACACACACTCGGCCGAGAGTACTATTATGGGACAGGTGGTAGATACACATGATTACTTCCCTGTAATTTCAGCATATATCACCATTACAGATGGTTCTTCCAACATCAGATATGGTATTAACACCAATGACAATGGCCTTTTTGAATTCCCCGATGTCCCCTATGGAGACTATATCGTCAGAATCAAGACATTTGGATACAGAGATAAAGTAATGAAACTTCATGTATCTGAAAATCAAACTGATATTGGGCTGCTTGAAATTGATAAAAGATAATCTTGAGAATTATTAAACTTTAAACCTTTTTTATGTAGAATCTCCGGCGGATAAATCGTTGTTCCGCCGGAGATTTTTTTATCTATATTTGCAGAAACAAACCTAATTATGGAAAGAAGGAAATTTCTAAAGACTGCAATTATTGGCACCATTGCCTCAGCAGCCACCCTCAATAGCAATACACCTCTAAGAGCAGCTACTAACTCCATCTTGGAACCCACAGATACCTCTGACAAAGGGGACGGACCTAACGACCTTGTGGCAGTCATAGGTGGCACTCCTGAAGAGCTTTATCGTACCGCGATAGCTGCCATGGGCGGTATGCAGCGTTTTGTAAAGAAGGGACAGAAAGTGACCCTGAAGCCCAACATAGGATGGGACAAGACTCCTGAATATGCAGCAGATACCAATCCCGAACTTGTGGCCCTTGTCGTCAAAGACTGCCTTGCAGCCGGTGCTTTGTCAGTAACCGTCTTTGACCACTCTTGCGATGAATGGTCCAGTTGCTATAAGAACAGCGGCATTAAAAAGGCTGTAGAAGATGCGGGAGGCACCATGGCTTTTGCTCATGATGTCAAATATTTTCGTGAGACACCATTGACTCATGCCAAAAACCTCAAAAATCCCAAGATTCACGAAGCCATCCTTGACTGCGATGTATGGATTAACATCCCCATCTTGAAAAATCACGGGGGAGCGAGAATGACTTCTGCTATGAAAAATTGTATGGGAATAGTCTGGGATAGGAAAGAAGTACATATCAAGAACCTTCAACAATGTATCGCCGATATCTCCACCCTTGACAAAAAACCTGTTCTCAATATCGTAGATGCCTATCGCATTATGACTCAAAACGGCCCCAAAGGTAAGTCACTCGACGATGTTCAGCTTGCCAAAGCGATATTTATGTCTACCGATATAGTAGCCGTGGATACCGCTGCCATCAAATTTTTCGCTCAATATCAGCAGATGGACCTTGATAGAGTCACTCATGTCAGACTTGGTGAAGAGGCCCATATTGGTACCATGAACCTCGACTCTCTCCAAATAGAAAGAATTAAAATCTAATCTGATGGACAATAAAAAGTTCTACAAAAGTCTCAAGTGGATAAGAGTAGGAGTAGCCATAGTGGTAATATCTCTTATTACTCTCTCTTTCACGCTATTGGGCAAGCAATTGGTGCATGTGTCTCAATTTCTTCACATCCAATTCATCCCATCTCTTCTTACATTCACAGGTGGTAGTCTCGTAGCATTTATATTTTTTATTCTTCTGACACTTTTATTCGGTAGGACATACTGCTCTTTCATGTGCCCACTCGGAATATTCCAGGATGTCATATCCCGCATTTCCAATCTGTTCAAAAATAAAAAGCAAAAAAAGCAGAGATATTCCAAGCCTCAGAATATCCTGAGGTACTCCATCCTGATAGTTGTTTTCACTACACTTTTAGTAGGCATATTTTTCCCTCTCCTGTTACTGGACCCTTATTCCAATTATGGGCGTATTGCACAGCATGTTTTCAATCCCATCATACAGGTAGTATCCAACGGATTGTCTTATATATTTCCCAATGCCATTTATTACAGGGCATACGGAAGCATTGGCGTTGGTGCTTTTATCTTCGCTCTTTCGTTTATGCTCATCGTGACCATGATGAGTGCATTCAGAGGACGTCTCTATTGCAATACCATCTGCCCTGTAGGTTCACTCCTCGGGGTTATCTCCAAAATTTCAATATTCAAACTTTCCATAGATAAGACCGCATGTGTCGGCTGTGCCAACTGTGTCAATCATTGTAAATCAGAATGTATTGACATGAAAACTCGTGAGATCGATGAAAGCCGGTGTGTCGCCTGTTTTGATTGTGCCACTGTCTGTTCTCAAGGGGGGATACGATATGTCCCCAGGTGGAAAGCTCATCCCAAATCTGCACCCATCACTCCCGAGGAACGGACTAAAGAACTTAATGGCAGAAGAGGCGCCATCACCGCATTGGGCTCACTCGGTGTGCTGCTTCTCACCATGAACATTAAGGACAAAAGGGTAGATAAGGGACAAAAAGGCGATTTTATGCCAAGTGTCAAAAAAATAAAAGGGATTGTCCCACCGGGTGGCAGAGGGATTGAATTTCTTTTAGACAATTGTACTGCCTGTCACGCCTGCATAGCTGCCTGTCCGAGCAACATCATCACTTTTGCCACAGATGAATACGGGACACGTGGATTGCTGCTTCCTACGATTCATTATGACAACAAGTTCTGTGCATACGACTGCATGAGGTGTAGCGAAGTGTGTCCCAACAATGCCCTCGTCAAGATGCCTCTTTCCAGAAAACAACTCACGAGAATAGGTGTGTCACATTATACCCTCGAAAACTGCGTTGTATATAAGATGGGGACTGATTGCGGTGCTTGCGATGAACATTGCCCTACCAAAGCTATCACCATGGTGCCTTACAAGGATGGCAGATTTATACCAAGCATCAATGTCGAATACTGCATCGGTTGCGGTGGATGTGAATATATCTGTCCTGCCACTCCCAAGGCTATCACAGTCACACCTCTTCTTAGGCACAGCATAGCTAAAAGACCGCTTGTGGAGGCTCAGGAAGAGAAAACTATTACCGATTTCGGTTTTTAAGCAGGTCGGGACGAAGTCTCTCGGTGCGTTCTAAAGATTGTTCTTCCTGCCATTTGGAGATGAGAGCAGGATTGCCGCTCAATAATACTTCAGGTACTTTCCATCCGTGAAAATCAGCGGGACGTGTGTAGATAGGAGGGGCGACCATATCATCTTGAAAAGAGTCACTCAATGCTGAAGACTCATCTGTAAGAGCACCCGGTATCAGTCTGATAATGGCGTCACATATCACTGCAGCAGGTATCTCACCCCCGCTTAGTACATAGTTGCCGATAGATATCTCTTTGGTGATGAGATGTTCTCTGATACGATGGTCGATACCCTTGTAATGACCGCAGAGAATGATGATGTTTTCAGCGCACGAAAGAGAATTTGCAAGATGCTGGTCGAGAAGCTCTCCATCCGGCGAAGTGTAGATGACATAATCATAGTCACGTTGCGAGGTGAGGTCAGTAATGGCCTGATACAGAGGCTCAGGCTTGATGACCATGCCGGCATCTCCTCCGAAGCCGTAATCATCTATCTGTTTGTAGTTGCCTTTGCCGTAGTCGTGGAGATTGATGATGTTAATATCCACTAACCCTTTGTCCCTGGCACGTCCCACAATGGAACAACTCAGAGGGCTTTCCAATAATTCCGGTACTGCACTGATAATATCGATTCTCATACGACTGCAAAAATACTTATTTCCATCAATCTATTAAAATATTAGTGTATATTTGCAAGTTAAAATGTAATACGAATATTATTATCACTATTATGACCGACGAGACCATTAAAACTACTGCTTCTGTTCCCGCGACCACAGAAGAATCTGCTAAGAAGAAAGTAACAAAGAAAAAATCAGCCACCACAGCCAAAGACGCTGCGTCTGAAAAGGAAGCATCTCCCAAGAAGAAAGCTGCTCCCAAAAAGAAAGACGAAGTAAAGGCTTCTCCCAAAAAGAAGGAGGAAGTTAAAAAAGCTGTTCCCAAAAAGAAAAAGGCCGATGCTGAAGAGCCCGAAGCAGATAAAATTGTGGCCAAAGTAAAAAAGACAGTGAAGGAGAAGAAAGAGAAGGGTACCAAGGAGGTGAAAGAGGCGAAAAAAGCGGTGAAAACGGCAGCCAAAGAGGTGAAAAAGGAAGTGATGGAGAAAGTCGAAGAGGTCAAGAAAGATATCAACAAAGAGGCCTCTCAGATAGCAGAAAATGTTGCCGATGCTCTTAAAGAGGGTACAGATGCCTTGAACGAATCAGCAGATACTGCTGTCGCAGAATTTAAGATTGATGAAGAATATCTTCAGTCACTCTCCTCAAAGAGTCTCAAAGAGATATTGCAGTTCTTCCAGACTATTATCGACAGGAACGACCAGCAGGAGATGTACAAGTACAGTGAAGCTATAAAAGCCTCATTCTACAAAGCTCTCAAACGCGAAAAAATCGCTATCGGATTCATATCACCCGCTGATGCCATCTCAGATGAGAAGCCTGATGAAGAGTCTTCTGTCTCCGTCAATCCTTTTGCCGAGATAGAGCGTGGTTTTAAAGACCTTTATGCCAAATATAAATCTTCAAGAGCAGAATATCTTCAAGAACTGGAGCATAAAAAAGAGGACAATCTCGCAGCCAAATATCAGATAATTGAAGAGCTGAAGTCTCTTCTCGAAGCCCAGGAAGATCTCAATAAGACTTTCCCAGAGTTCAGAGCCTTGCAGTCTCGCTGGCGCGAATCAGGTCCTGTACCTCAAGGAAAGATTAAGGACATTTACGACACTTATCAGCACTATGTCGAGATGTTCTATGATTATGTGAAGATTAACAATGAATTACGTGACCTCGATTTCAAAAAGAACCTCGAAGCCAAAGTGGTTCTCTGCGAAAAGGCTGAAGCACTTATCAATGAAGAGAATATAGTCAATGCCTTTGCAAGACTCCAGAAGCTGCACGAAGAGTGGAAAGAACTCGGACCTGTAGAAAAAGAACACAGAGAGACTATATGGGAAAGATTCAAAGAGGCTACTGCCCAAATCAATAAGAAACATCAATCCTATTTTGAAAACATCAAAGTGGGACAGAAAGACAATCTTATCAGAAAGACAGCACTTTGCGAGAAAGCCGAAGAGATAGCTGTCCGTGAGATAGTTGATTCCAACGGATGGAACAAAGCATCCAAAGATGTAGAAAATCTTCAGAAAGAGTGGAAATCCATTGGTTTTGCTTCCAAAAAAGACAATCAGAAAATATACGACCGTTTCAGAGCAGCATGCGACAAGTTTTATAATCGCAAAAGAGAATATTATTCTCAGTTCAAAGACCAGATGTCCCAAAATATGGACAGGAAAATCGTTCTTTGCGAACAAGCTGAAGCCCTTGTCGACAGTATCGATTGGAAGAAGACTACTGATGCTCTGATAGCACTTCAGAAGCAATGGAAAGAGATAGGTCCCGTATCACGGAAGAAATCTGAACAAATCTGGAACCGATTCAGAGCTGCATGCGATAAGTTTTTTGACAATAAAGAGAAAAGTTTTGGTGGGGTCGATCCTCAATATGTAGAAAATCTCGAGAAGAAACGCGCCATTATTGCCCAGGTAAATTCTTTTGAATCCGACGGAGTCAGAGAAAATGACATCAAGGCTATGCGAGATTTCTTTAACAGTTGGAACGAAATAGGCTTTGTCCCCTTTAAGGAGAAGGACAAAGTACAAAATGAATTCAAAGCAGCCATCGATGCCCATTTTGCTCAATATCGCACCGACAAGGGCAGAAACAACGAACGCAAAGGATACGGCAGAGACCGCAGAACATCCAATGAATCCAATCCTGCACGTTCAGAACGTGAGCGTCTCGTTCAGAAATTCCGTAAGATTGAGAGCGAGATAGCCACTTACGAAAACAATATGGGATTCTTTGCAAGTTCCAAAAATGCAGATGCATTTATCAGTGATATCAAGAAAAAAATCGAGTCAGCCAAAGCTGAACTCAAAGAGCTTGAATCGAAAATTAAATCTATTGATAACCAGTTTGAATAGTACATTATGAACAAAAATACCATCATTGGTATCATACTAATAGCCTTTATCCTCATAGGGTACAGCATCTACAACACAAGACAATATAAAGCTCAGATGGAGGTCAAACGGGTCCAGGACTCCATTCTGGCAGTTGAATCCCAAAAATATGCCGAAGAACTGGCGTTAAAAAAAGCCGACAGTATTCTTCGCGCCTCCCAACATCCGGATGCTTCTGCCATTGCCGCTGCCTCAAATAAGGCCTCCAACAGCATTTATTCAAATTCTCTTCTCGAACGCTCTCATAATGCTGATTCCGAGATTTTTGTATTGGAAAACAATCTTGTAAGGGCAGAATATACATCAAGAGGTGCTCAACCTTATTCCGTACAAATAAAGGGCTTTTACACGAGCGACAGCACAGATTTGTTCATTATGAAGGAAAAGGGGAGCACATTCGGGGTACAGCTTTTCACCTCTCAACTCATCAATACAGACGACTTCACATTTGATACTGTCACTTCCAATGATTCCACCCTCATAATGAGGCTCTATTTTTCCGAAACTGCATATTTGCAATATGCCTATTTTCTTCCCGAAGACAGCTATTTAATCAATTTGGACCTTACCATGGTGGGTATGAATGATTTTATACCCCGCAATGCTACCCAATTTGATGTTGTGTGGAATATGGATATTCCAAGACTCGAGAAAGGGTACGACAACGAGAAGAATTATTCCACCATCGATTATAAATATCCCAACGACAAGAAAGTCAACAATCTTGGATTGAGAAAGGCTGAGGGCAATCAGTCGGTAAAGACCAAGCTCTCATGGTTTGCTTTCCAGCAACAGTTCTTTTCAGCCATCCTTTTGGCTGAAAATGACTTCTCACAGGGCAATCTTTCGTATAAATTTTATCAGGAGACCGATTCTGACCGCAGACTGATGGCTTGCTCTGCAGATGTTCAAGTCTCTTTCGATATGGCTACCGAAGTCACCATTCCACTCAAATTTTACTTCGGACCCAATCGTTTTAAAACTTTAAAAAGCTATGACTACGGTTTTGAGAAGATAGTCCCATTGGGAGGTTGGCTTATAGGATGGATCAACAGGCTGATCATCATCCCTATTTTCGATTTATTTGACGGTTTCATTGGCAGCTATGGTATCATTATACTTCTGATGACTATCCTTATAAAACTTGTCATCTCTCCTCTTACCATCAAATCTTACATGTCTTCGGCCAAGATGAATGTCCTAAAGCCTGAGATCGAAAAGATCAATGCAAAATATCCAAGGCAGGAGGATGCCATGAAAAAGCAGCAGGAGAC
>CAYMAX010000006.1:0-40904 GCA_964388595.1 uncultured Muribaculaceae bacterium | reverse complement strand
TTTGCGAACTAATTGTTGAATTGTTGGCATAAATAGTTGTTAATCTTAACTTTACATAAACCCGTCCAAATAAACGGGCTGCAAAGATAGGAATTATTTCTAATTTACCAACACGAAATCAACAATTTATAACTACTAAAACTATATCTGAGTAGAAAAACGAGACATAGTGGAGAAGTCCTTTTTCTTTTGGGGAAGTACAAAAAATAGAGTAGATTTGCCCCTCGCAATCAAGCAACTAATTTTTAATAACATATACATTATGAATCAATCCAAAAAAGCTCAGTTTTTCATCGATGAAGAACAAAACTTCGGGGCGCACAACTATCATCCCCTCCCCGTTGTCCTTTCCAAAGGTAAAGGTATCTATGTATGGGATGTCGATGGGAAAAAATATTTTGATTTTCTGTCTGCCTATTCTGCAGTCAACCAGGGCCATTGTCACCCAAAAATCGTAAAAGCCCTTTGTGACCAGGCACAGACGCTGTGCCTCACATCGAGAGCCTTCTATAATGACTGTCTGGGCCCATACGAAAAATTCGCTACTGAGTTTTTTGGATATGACAAGTTGCTCCCTATGAATTCAGGGGCAGAGGCAGTGGAAACAGCACTGAAGCTTGCCAGACGCTGGGGCTATAAAGTGAAGGGAATCCCTGAAAATGAAGCCTTGATTATCACTTGCGAAGGCAATTTCCATGGTCGCACCATCACTATCGTCTCCATCTCCACCGACCCTGAAAGTTATGGACAATACGGTCCTTTCACCCCCGGATTCGTGACTATTCCCTACAATGACACTGCCTCTCTTGAAAAAGTTCTCAATGAAAAGGGAGATAAAGTAGCCGCTATGGTAGTAGAGCCTATTCAGGGAGAAGCAGGTGTATTTGTTCCCGATGACGGATATCTGAAAAAATGTTTTGACTTGTGCCACAAGCACAATGTATTGTTCGTTGCAGACGAAGTGCAGACCGGCATTGCCAGGACCGGCAGAATGCTTTGCTGCGACCACGAAAACATACGCCCCGATATGGTTATTATTGGCAAAGCTCTGTCAGGAGGTACCCTCCCTGTATCCGCTGTTCTTGCAGACAATGACATAATGCTCACTATTCTTCCGGGAGAGCACGGCTCCACCTTCGGAGGATTTCCTCTTGCAGCGAAAGTGGCTGTAGCAGCTCTCGAGGTAGTTCGTGACGAACATCTTACCGAAAACGCAGAAAGATTAGGAAAGATTTTCAGAGAAGAAATATCTAAAATTAAATCTCCTTTCTATAAATCTGTCCGTGGTAAAGGACTTCTGAATGCAGTTATCACTGTTCCTCAACGCGGTATTGAAGCTTGGGATATTTGTCTGAAGATGGCAGAAAAAGGTCTCTTGGCCAAACCCACACACAAACACATCATCCGTTTTGCTCCTCCTTTGGTAATCACAGAGGCTGAACTCAGAGAGGCCATCTCCATTATCAAAGAAGTATTTGAAACGATATAACAGGTCATGGAACAAACCACGTCCAAGGTTTTTATGGTAATGCCTGTCCGTTTCGGGTTCAATCCTCAGACGGCAGGCAATAATGCCTTTCAGAAGAAAGGTTACGAAGCGGGGTCACAAGACAATGCTCTAAGTGAATTTATGGCATACGTCTCTCTTCTCAGAGCCAACGGCATCACTGTGGTAGTAGCCGAAGACACCGACTCCCCTTTTACCCCCGATTCGATATTTCCAAACAATTGGTTTTCGACCCACGAAGATGGGACTTTGGTACTCTATCCCATGTTTGCTTTCAATAGACGTAACGAACGCAAACCTGAATTTCTTGAACTCATCAGAAAGAATTTCAATCTCAAACGGGTAGTGGACCTTACTTTTTGGGAAGAAGAAAATTTATTTTTGGAAGGGACGGGAAGCATGATTTTAGATCGTGTCAACAAAGTAGTATATGCTTGTCGCTCCCCCCGTACTTGCGAGAAAGTACTTGCAGATTTTTGCAAGCAGCTGCAATACACCTCAGTGCTATTTGATGCAGTCGATGAAAACGGCTTGCAAATCTATCATACCAATGTGATGATGAGCATAGGCACACGATTCGCATTCGTTTGTCTTGAATCCATATCCGATACCTCTTCACGCAAAAATGTGACAGACAGCCTTATCTCTGCAGGCAAAGAGATAGTAGACCTTTCGTTTGACCAGATGAATCATTTTGCCGGAAATATGCTTGAGCTGAGAAATAAAGAGGGACAAAAGTTTTTGGTAATGTCCGGAACCGCGCGTAAAAGTCTCACCCCTTCACAATCCAAACTTCTTCTCGGGTATTACCATCGCCTCCTGGCACCCCCTCTTGATACCATCGAGCTCAACGGAGGAGGTTCTGCCCGTTGTATGATAGCAGAATTGTTCTGAAAAACATAAACTTAACCATATCTATAGACTAAATCAATACTTATGACAAAAGATATCAAATACTTGGAACTTCTTGCCAAAAGCTTTCCCACTTTGCAGGCGGCAAGTACGGAAATAATCAATTTGGAGGCTATCCTCAATCTTCCCAAAGGGACCGAACACTTCGTTACCGACCTGCACGGAGAATATGAAGCATTCCAACATGTGATGCGCAATGCTTCAGGTGTCATCAAAAAGAAAGTTGATGAACTCTTCGGACCTTCACTCAGAGAGTCTGAAAAGACCAGTCTTTGTACTCTGATATATTATCCCGAAAAGAAACTGAAATATGTCAAACTGGAGGAGAAAAATCTGAATGAGTGGTACAAGATTACCCTCGTAAATCTCGTCAAAGTACTTGAAACTGTCTCTTCCAAATACACCCGCTCCAAAGTACGTAAAGCCCTTCCAAAGGAATACTCATACATCATCGAAGAACTTATCCACGAGTCCCTGAGCCAGCCTGACAAGCAGGAATACATCTATTCCATCCTCAATTCTATCATCTCGACAGGTTCTGCTGACAGGTTTATCTGTGCCATCGCCAATGTCATACAACGACTTACCATCGATTCTCTCCATGTGATAGGAGATGTTTACGACAGAGGACCCGGGGCTCATCTCATTATGGACCTTTTATGCAATTATCACGATGTAGACTTCCAATGGGGCAATCACGACATAATATGGATGGGTGCTGCTGCAGGAAGCGCCGCCTGTATGGCCAACGTTGTAAGAGTCAGCTTACGATATGCCAATCTTGAGACACTTGAAGATGGCTATGGCATCAATCTCCTCCCACTCGCCACATTCGCACTTGATGTGTATGGCGACGATCCTTGCACATACTTCAAGCCCAAGGTAGATGACGACACTCAATATTCATCAAAGCAATTGAAAATGATTGCCCAGATGCATAAAGCCATCTCCATTATTCAATTTAAACTTGAGGGTGCAATAATCAAGAGGAGAAAAGAATTTGGAATGTCGAGCCGTAACCTTCTTGATAAAATCAATTTCGAGAATAAAACAATAATGTTAAATGGCAAGGAGTATCCTTTGCGTGATTCTGATTTTCAGACTGTAGACCCCAAGAATCCATACAAACTCACCCCCGATGAATCCGAGGTGGTAACTCGACTGTTAAGCAACTTCACCGGGAATGCACAGCTTGAAAAACATATTCGTTTTATGTACTCTAAGGGAGCTCTTTATCTCGTTAGAAACAATAACCTCCTCTTCCATGGTTCTATGCCTCTCAACGAGGATGGTTCTTTCAAGGAATTAACCATTTTAGGTGAAAAATATAAAGGAAAAGCCTTGTTCGATAAGATAGACCAGATAGCCAGAATAGCATATTATGAAGAGAAGGACACCAAACTCAAAGAATATGCCCAGGATTATATGTGGTACTTATGGTGCGGACCTTATGCTCCCCCTTTCGATAAGGACAAAATGGCCACATTTGAAAGATATTTTATAGCAGACAAGGAAACTCACACAGAGAAAAAGGGTTATTACTCCACATACAAAGAGCGCGTCGATATATGTGAGATGATTCTTAAGGAATTTGGTCTCAAGGGCGAACACACCCATATTATCAATGGTCATATTCCCGTAAAGACCAAAAAGGGAGAATCACCCATAAGGGCAGAGGGCAAACTTTTGATTATAGATGGCGGTTTTTCCAAACCATATCAAGCTGAGACAGGGATTGCAGGATACACCCTTATCTACAACTCGTTCGGTCTTCTTCTGGTACAGCATGAGCCTTTCGAATCAGAAGAAAAAGCAGTCAGAGAGGGGGCAGATATTCGTTCCTATACACGCGTGGTCGAATATGTCTCCAAGCGTACCAAAGTGGGAGACACAGATATGGGAGCTCTCCTTAAAAAACAGATTAAGGACCTTAAACTTCTTCTTGCCGCATATAAAAACGGCCTGATAAGAGAAAATATCGAAGTCCGCAAATGAATTGGTTGGAATCACTCTTTGTGGGGGAAGGAATAGCCCATTCGATACTCATTCTCTCATTGGTGATAGCCTTAGGGACGATGCTTGGCAAGATTAAAGTCAAAGGCATCTCCCTTGGGGTTACATGGATTCTTTTTCTCGGCATAGCAGCAGGGCATTTTGGATGGACCATCGATAGCGATGTGATGGGATTTGTCAAAGAATTCGGACTGATTCTCTTCGTTTTTTCTATTGGATTGGAAGTGGGTCCGGGCTTTTTCTCTTCCTTTCGCAAAGGTGGCCTCTCTTTCAACTTAATGGCATTGTTGTTAGTCTCATTAAGTGGTCTTACCACCTACATTATCCACCTCATCACAGGCACTTCTATGTCAACGATGGTGGGTATTATGTCAGGTGCTGTTACCAATACCCCTGGGCTGGGTGCTGCACAGCAAACTTTTGCAGACCTTCAGGGTTTTGAGGACCCCACTATTGCCATGGGTTATGCTGTAACATATCCACTTGGTGTATTAGGGGTGATTTTCTCTCTTATGATTATCAAACGCCTTTTCCGTATCAATCTTGACAAGGAAAAAGAAGATATTCAACAACTCCATACCAGCCAGGATACAGCCAAAAGGGTATCTGTGGAAGTACTAAATGATTCCATTTCAGGAATGATGGTAAAGGAGATTGTCAAAAGAATCCATAAAAAATTTATTTTCTCCAGAATCATTCATCCTGACGGCAGATTGGAGATGGTAACTTCCGAAACGATTATCAATAAAGGAGACAAACTCCTTATAGTTACCTCTATGACCAATGAGAAAGCGGTGGTTAAATTTTTGGGGCAAAAGATCGAAATGGACCTTGCCGAATGGGAACGCTACGACAATAACCTTGTCTCCCGCAGATTGATAATCACTCGAAGCGAAATCAATGGCAAGAGATTGAGTGACCTCAACCTCCGTGCTCAATTTGCGATTAACATCACCCGTATCAATCGTTCCGGTGTAGACCTCGTCGCCACTCCCGACCTCATCCTTCAGATTGGTGACCGCGTGACTGTCATCGGAGAGGAAAAAGCTATCGATAAAGCGGCTCAAATACTTGGCAACTCTCTCAAACGCCTCAATGAGCCCAATCTTATTCCCATTTTTGTAGGTATTTTTCTCGGCGTTATCTTGGGAAGCATACCCATCTTCATACCTCATCTCTCTCAACCGCTGAAGCTCGGACTTGCCGGAGGACCTCTCATCGTTGCCATCCTGATAGCCCGTTTCGGTCCAAATTTCAAAATGGTGACCTATACTACCATCAGTGCCAATATGATGTTGCGTGAAGTTGGTATCTCACTCTTTTTGGCAGCTGTGGGTCTTGGAGCAGGGGAAGGTTTTGTGAATGCTTTGTTCAATGGAGGTTATATGTGGATTCTATATGGTGCCATTATTACCATTGTACCTGTGATGATTATTTCCATCATAGGCAGATACATCTTGAAATACGATTATTTCTCGCTATCGGGTATGATATGCGGAGGTCAGACCAATCCCATCGCTCTCGCTTTTATGAACAATACTTATGGAATACCGCAAGTGGCAGTCAGTTATGCTACGGTCTATCCTTTGACTATGTTTTTAAGGGTATTGATAGCTCAGCTGATGGTGTGATAGCTATCCTTTAATTATTTGGGGCCCCTCCGACTGCAGGCATCAGAAGCAGACCTCCCATACTGTTACGAAATGAAGTTGCCCCTATTTGGGCCTGCGCTCCGTTATTTAAGGAACTGAGGAGGGCGCCAAGCACTCGAAGAATTTTCTCATCGCTTTTGCACAAATCGCGGATAAATTGGGGACTTGCAGAGAGTGATTTAAGATTGTAGGCTATTCTGTCAGTAGTCTCTTTCCCTACTCTGCTATCGTAATTCGGGTCGTACTTATTATCACTTAACGTCCTGGAGCCTCTTTCGTTTTTATAAAAAGAATGTGCCCCTTTATCCATGCTCGAAGTGCCGTCATTGAGACCGGATAAAGGGATTGCAAGCCTTTCGGATTGCATAGAATTGATGATATGATCATCGACTTCAGACTGCGATACAAATTTGACAAGAAATGTTCTGAGTTCCCTCAATTTGCCCGTCTGAAACTTATGCATCAGCTCGATTTCTTCGTTATAGGCTTGTAAGGTGTCGCTTTGCAGATTCAGAGAAGATATCATTACGATTATCGAATCTTTTATATTGGAAGGTATCAATCCTTTGGAGGAAGCATTATTCAAGAGAGTCGTGACATCATTGCGCAACGCCATATCTGAAAACGGGTCCTCTTGTGGAGTAGATTGGGCATTGACTCTGCTTGCGCATATCAATATTAGAAATAAACTCGCTATGATAAAATATCCGATGATTCTTCCCATTGCGGTCGAAAGATATCAAAAAATATGCCATCAGCATTATTTCTCTTTATCTATCGTGGACCAATTTATGGTCAAGTATCAGTGAGGCTATGGTAAGCAAAAGAAAATTAGCAGCAATAATTATTGTCGTATAATTCAAAGCATCCTTGGGAAGCCATTTCAAATCAAAGTGGAAAGAGGGCAATATAGACACTATACCATTAAGCAGAGTTTTTATAAAAATCAATATCTCCTCAAATGTAATTATTCCAAAATAATCAAAGCTAACTATGATGAGCCCCAACATCAGGAGACCGGCAAATGAATATCCGATGATGGAGAGAATGTCATATCTCTTCTTTTTCAACTCCATCTTTTTTTCGATTTTCAACATCACTTGCGATGAAAAATCGGCAGGGAGTGTAAAGTTATCTTCTGTATTCATATCGATATTTGTTGATTAAGTAAAGTATCTTCTATCATCTTTGTTATTTTTTTGCGGGTACGGAAAAGCCTGACTTTGACATTGGAAAGGCTCATTCCTGAGATTTGAGAAAGTTCTTGCAGGCTTTTATCCTGTCTGTAAAAAGATATCATCATAAATCTTTCGTCAGGGGGAAGGGCGTCAATAGCATCATCAAGCATCTTTTGTTTCTCCTCCAAGCCCTGCTTGAAGATAATCTCTTCCTGGGATTCATCTTCAATGGAAGCAAGCGTATTCTCCATATCATCTTTGGACACAAATATCCTCTTCTTACGGAGATTGGAGATTGTGAGATTATACGCTATCCTATATAGCCAAGTCGAGAAAGAACTATCTCCGCGATATTGTTTCAAAGAGAAAAAGGCTTTCACAAAGACATCCTGCGTCAACTCCTGAGCATCTTCTCTATTGACCACCATTCTTCGGATAAGAGCATATATGTTGGTAGAATTGGCATCGATTAACTCTCTAAAGCCATCTTTGTCACCGGCAATCACCTTTTTAATAATCTCCTGTTCCTTATTCTTATCCATTACTACCGCAAGTCGGGTATTTGACGATATTGATGCGATAAAGTTACATATTATTTTGATGTAACTTTTATGAAGCATCCTCGTCAAAAGGGCAAACTTTTACAAAAACAACTATTTAAAAATTATTACTATGGATTCAGTTTTAGTGGTAGCAACTATTATGGCAGCCCTCTGTTTTATTGTCGAAATCTTCACTCACAGAAAAGAACGTATTCTCCTTATCGACAAAATCAAAGACTTAGATGTCTCAAAAGACAATAACTTCGAACTTGGAAAGATGCTTGGTGGGGAAAGAAGCAGTAGAAAATCTTGGCCTCTTCGTATTGGATTCCTTATCACAGGCATAGGCCTTGGATGTATCATCGGCTATATCATAGCCTCTCAGATGGGACTATATTCAGAACTTTCAAACCTCCGTCATGTCAATGATCAACTAACTATTATCTATAGCAGCTGCACACTTCTAATGGGCGGTCTCGGTCTGTTGATAGCTTACTTGATAGAGAAAAAAGGTGAATCTCAAAATAAATAACACCTGCACGATTTAAATATCGCTTAGTAATTCATCTACAAAATGTCTGTCGTTGCAGAGTCTGGGGACTTTATTCTGGCCCCCGACTTTGCTGCGACTTTTCATCCAATTATAGAAAGTCCCCTTCGGCACAGGGGTGATAACCAATCGGGACATAGTGGCCGTCTCGTGACGCTTGGCGTCATAATCAGAATTTTGACGACATAGTGCACTGTCAAGAACCTCTGCAAAAGATTCAATCGCCATCTCGTCAAGCAGAGGGTTCTCAACAAATTCTATAACCCATTGATGCGCTCCCTGATGATTGTCTTTCATAAAGATGGGAGCAACGGTATAATCACTCACAGAGACATTACACTCCTTGCAGGCAGCAGAGAGTGCCTTCTCTGCATTATTAATCATCATCTCTTCCCCAAAGGCATTGATATAAAGCTGAGTGCGGCCTGAGATAATAAGTCTGTGAGGGAACAGAGAAGAAAACTCCACACAGTCTCCTATCAAATATCTCCAAAGCCCACTGTTAGTGGTCACCACCACTGCATATTGAACCCCTTTCCTTACCCCTTCCAAAGTATATACTTCGTCTGATTCTCCGTTTATGACAGCAGACAAGAGAGGGAGAGGTATAAATTCAAAGAAGACTCCATTGTTGAGAGCCAGCAGCATCCCTTTGTCTGATGGAATATCCTGGAAGGCAAAATATCCCTCCGAAGCATTGTAATTCTCCACATAACGCATAGACTCCGATGGTATAATAGCTTCGAATTGCTCTCTGTAAGGTTCGAAACTAATTCCTCCGTGCATAAATAGTTCAATATTTGGCCATATATCGGTAATATATTTGGCCTTATTGTACTCCAAAAGCCTCAACAGCATTATGAGATTCCATGAGGGTACTCCTGAAAAATTAGTAACATTCTCATGAGAACACTCCTTGCAAATCATCTCTATTTTTTCGTCAAAATCAGAAAAAAGCGCCACTTCACGCTTGGGAACTCGGAACATCTCTGCGATTTTGGGAGTATTCTTAAGTAAAATGGCCGATAAATCACCATTGTGCGCCCCTTTATGACTCAACTCATCAAGATGCACGCTTCCACCCAAAGTGAGAGATTTCCCCTGCAATAGTTTGCTCTTGGGGTAAGTATCAAGATAAGATGCAAGCATCTTTCTAAATCCGCGGTAATGGCAATGATAAAGATTATCGGGAGTGATGGGAATGTATTTACTTTTGTCGGAGCTTGTACCGCTTGATTTGGCGAACCAATGCACTTTTTGATCCCAAAGCACATAATCCTCCCCTGAACGAATCCTGTCAATAAAAGGCTGAAACTGATCATAGCTTCTTACCGGTATCTTCTTCCTGTAATCTTCGAAATTCTCGATATGGTCGAAATCACTATTATACCCAAATGCAGAATCACGACCATGATGAATAAGATATTTAAATGTATTCCATTGAGAGGTGAGAGGATCTTTCCTGCTTTGGTCAAGCTCTTTGAGAAGAGAATACGAATAAGAGGTAACTATGGAGTTGATAAGTGTCATCAGTTTTCAAAGGTATGAAAAAAGTATTATTTGAGCACTTCGTGCAAAATATTTAGAGATTTGTTCTCAATATGGTACCCGAGATGATATTCGAGATAGTGCAACATTGAGTTTATAAACGCACTCCTTGTCTCACCTGTCAGAGACAATCTCATGGCCTGTGCACATGGAAGATGTATAAAAGACTCGAAAAGGGCCTTCTCAGATGGGGAAAAAGGATTGTACTCCATCTCGGTGGCTTTCCCCGGCATAAATCCCATTTTGACAATCAGATTGACCATAAACCAAAGATGAAAATTGGAATATGGCTCGCTTAATTCGTTGAATAGCACTATCGATGTCTCTATATAATCAAACAGGATATCATCCCCGGTCTCAGTCAACATCAATTTATATAACAACTCTCCCATAAAAATTGCTATTGAGCTCTTAAGTACCTCACTTCTGATAGAATTGAGTTGATATTTGGGGGCTATTTCGCGTATCGACTTCAGAGAACCTCTGGAGTGATTGTCCAATTCAAGATTTAAAATATTCAGAGGATGCAGATATTGAATTCTCTTTTTGACTCCTCTGAGCATAAAACTTTCCCTCCCTCTCTCTTTGGAATATCCGTGAACTATCACAGATGAGTCCCCATACATAGTCTTATGTAAGAAAATAAAATGAGTGGTGGAGGGAGAAAGTGGCGTCGAACTATATGCTTTCTGAAGAAAAGAGGCCATCTGCCGCATAGCTTTGCCCCTATGTGAGATGGTATTCTTGGCATCTGCAGACAACTCTGAAAAACACTGCTCATATCCATCAGGCTTGAAAATGGGATCGTATCCAAAACCCCCGTCACCTTTGGGCGAGACCATAATACATCCCTCTGCCACTCCGTCAAAAGTTCGCAGCGAAAATCCTCTTTTAGAAGAAATATCAGGTAAAATAAGGGCAACCACACATCTGAATCTCGCATTTCTGCTTTCCATCGGGACTCCATTCATTTCTGACAACACTTTATTCATATTGTTCACTGAAGACTTTTGTTCACCTGCATATCTTGCCGAATATACACCCGGTGCACCTTTCAGATAATCGATTTCAAGTCCCGTGTCATCTGCAAAACAGGGCATTTTTAACTTTTGCCACACATACAATGCTTTTTGTACGGCATTGCCTTCGATAGTATCTGAAGTTTCGGGAATATTCTCTGTGAGACCATACTCTGTGGGCGTTTTCAAAGAAAAAGAAGAACCAAGAATCTCCTGTGCCTCTTTTAGTTTGTGCATATTGCCCGTAGCGAACAGAATATCCATAATTGATGGTCTGATTATTGCAACAAAGGTATGAAAAGATTACTTTTGCGCGATATAATACTCGATAAGTATGAATAAATGGTTCAAGTCCACCTCTATCGTGGCCGTTTTAGTTATTATGTCATCGGCAATGTCATTTGCCCAATCATCTTCTTTCAAAGCAGGAAAGAACCTTGAGATTCAGACTGCTATCCTCCGCACACTTCAGTCACAATATGTAGACAGTGTCCAGATCGACAAACTCCTCGAGAAAGGAATTAATGCCATGCTATCATCCCTCGATCCATACACCATATTCATCTCCGAAGAAAATGAAGAAGAGATAGATATGATGACCACAGGCAGTTATGGAGGGGTTGGGTCCATTATAAAGAAACTTCCTTCAGGCGACATTCTCATTTCAGAGCCATATCTCGATTCTCCTGCCATCAAATGCGGATTGCAGCCGGGTGACAGGATTCTTTCCATAGATGGGGAGAGCACCAAGGATCTTACTGTCGCACAATGCAGTTCTAAAATGCGTGGCAAGCCCGGGACAGAGCTTAAGATGGATGTTGTCAAAATCAGAACCGACGATACAGTCCATATCTCTCTGATAAGAGAAAGAGTGCATGTTTGTGATGTAGTATATAGCGGATTCATCAACGACAGTATAGGTTATATACAGATTGGAGGATTCACCATGGATGGCTCGAAAGATGTCCGTAAAGCAGTTGAAACCCTCAGCAAAGATGGTAAGATGAAAAGGCTCGTTCTTGACCTCAGAGGCAATGGCGGCGGATTGATGAGTGAAGCTATCGATATCGTCTCCCTTTTCGTCCCCTCGGGTACTCTTGTAGTATCTTCTCGTGGAAAAGATCAGAGTGACAACAGTGATTTTCGTACTCAGAAAGAACCTATCAATACAGACATTCCCATACTTGTAATGGTAAATAGTGGTTCTGCTTCTTCTTCAGAAATTGTCTCCGGCGCACTTCAAGATTTGGACAGAGCCACTATCGCAGGTACACGCACCTTCGGAAAGGGTCTTGTTCAGTCCATTCGCGGTGTTGGATATAACACTTCTCTGAAATTAACTACTGCCAAATATTATACCCCGAGCGGTCGCTGTGTGCAAGCCATTGACTATAGTCATCGCAACCAGGATGGCAGCGTAGGGACAGTACCTGATTCTCTTAAAAAAGAATTCAAAACAGCTAACGGACGTTCTGTTTATGATGGAGGAGGTATTTCTCCTGATATTTTCGTCGAATCAAAATACTACAGCCGCCCTCTCGTATCATTGATTTACGGTGACATCATCAGCGATTTTGCCATTGATTATTACATTAAACACCACGACATCGAACCGGCAGGGAGATTCAGATTGTCCGATAGTGAATATGATGAATTCGTAACTTTTGCGGCCAATCGCAATTTTGATTCCCGCACCGATTCTCAGATAGAGATGGAGGATGTGCTTAAAACTGCCCAGAGAGAGGGACTTGAAGAGGATATTAATGGTGTAGAAGCCGATATCAAAGCTCTGCTAAAGAAAGTCTCCCTCACTAAGACAGAGTTTCTTAAAGCCAATAAGAATGAACTCAAATCGGTGGTTGAAAACGAGATAGCCGTGAAATACTATTTCCAGCGTGGTGGTGCTGAAAGTGCTGTCAGAGATGACGCTCAGCTTCGTACTGCAGTCTCAGATTGGTGTTCTTCAGTCACAAGATAGACTTTATCGTTCCTGCGCAATTTCCGAGCTATGGGGATGGAACAATATTTCCCCTTGAGCACTTTTTCTACAGATTTCAATTCTTCTCTAATCTCCGGAATGACACACTCTGTTACCCCTGTTGTGGGGCCCATTATCATAATATGGCTCCCGACGGAGAGTGAGCCGGTCTCAATGAGCACTTCTGCTACCTGGAGATTGGAAAAATAGTTCGTAACCTTACCTATGTAGGTTTTCTTTTGTGTAGCCTTGTTGCCGTACACATCGCTCCATTCACCAAGAAGAGCACCTTGATAATATCCATCCCAAAAACCGCGATTGAATACCTGTGACAATTCCTTCTTGAGAGAAGTTGCATAATCAGAGGTAAAAGATTGCTCCCCGACAGCATCAACTGCTCGTCTGTAAGCACTTACTACTGTCTTGACATAATCAGCAGAACGGGCCCTGCCCTCTATTTTCAACACTTGCACCCCGGAATTGATGAGATCATCGATGAATTCTATGGTACAAAGGTCTTTCGGAGACATTATATACTTGTTATCTACCTCAAGAGAGCGACCGGTCTCAATATCTGTGACCATGTATCCGCGGCGACACAATTGGAAACACTCTCCCCTGTTGGCAGATTTGTTGTATTCGTGAAGACTGAGATAGCATTTCCCAGAAATAGCCATACACAAGGCTCCATGACAAAACATCTCTATCCTTACGAGTTCTCCTGACGGACCGCATATTCTGTCTCTGACGATAGTATCGTATATCTCCTTCACTTGTTTCATATTGAGTTCTCTGGCCAACACCACCACATCTGCAAACTGGGAATAAAAACGGAGCGAGTCTGAATTGGAAATGCTGAGTTGGGTAGAAATATGCACCTCCATATCGATAGAACGGGCATAAGTGATAACAGCCATATCTGAAGCTATCACTGCATTGATGCCGGCAGATTGTGCAGCATCGAGTGTAAGATGTGCTTTGGATAAATCTTCGTTATAAAGTACAATATTGAGAGTGATGTATGACTTGACATGGTGTTCTCTGCAGATGGAGGCAATCTTTGGAAGGTCCTTCATTGAGAAATTGTTGGCAGAATGGGAACGCATATTGAGGTTTTCCACCCCGAAATAGACGGAGTCAGCTCCTGCCTCTATTGCTGCCACAAGACATTCGAAATTGCCTGCAGGAGCCATTATCTCCACTTTACACCCAGATGTTGTCATTTTTGTCCTTTTCGAAGAAAATGTTGATTTTGTCGAGCACCATTTCCGGCGTAATCATCTTCATACACATATAATCTCCCCTCTTACACTTCTTGTCACCGAAAAGAGAACAGGGTCTGCAATCAATATTGGCACAGATAGCATTGTCCAAATCTTGTCCATAGCCGTAAAATCCAAGCGCAGGAGAAGTGGCACCCCATATAGAAATAACAGGAGTCTGGACAAAAGATGCGAAATGCATATTGGCGCAGTCCATTGTTATCATAAGGTCAAGACTTTTTATGAGGTCCAATTCTTCTTTAAGAATATATTTCCCAGCCACAGATTCACAATTGGAATATTTGAATTCCCAGTTTTGAAGTATCCTTGCCTCTTCATTATTATCTCCGAAAAGATATATGTGATTGTCTTGATTATTGGCAAGTTCGCTGACCACTTTCTCCATTTTGTCAATCGGCCATCTTTTGCCTTCATACTTGGCAAAAGGTGCTACCCCGATACGATGAAATGTGTATTTAATGGATTGCTTTTGGGGGATGGGATGGGCAGTGAAGTGAAGATTGGATAGGCCGAGAGAAATCAAAACATTCTCAAAGCGTTGTTGGATATGTGCAATGCCGGGAGAAAATTTCAAAGGGTCTTTGACAGATGATGTGTGCACTCCCATAAATGAACAGATAGCACAAATACGATGGGATAACATGGTGTTGCTGTAATCAGCAATATCAGTGGGACGAAGAGAAAGAACCTTGCGTGACAGCTTGATGGCCTGAAAAATATCAGATTGTCCTTCCTCAATCTCTTCCGGACAATAAAAAAGATTGGAAATACCTTCGAAGAGGGGGCTCATCAACTTTAGAGAGAACATTGTGAAACGAATATCGGGATTGGCCAAAGCATACGCTCTTATCAGAGGAGCTGCAATGGCAACTTCGCTGATGGTGGATAATCGTATTATAACAATATGCTTCATTTCTTTCTATAAGTGATATTCAATGCAAACTCTTCAAGAAGTTTTATCTGTTTTTCATTTAGTCCTATGTTCTTAATGGCGCTGATGGCTGATTGATAATACCTCTCTATCTCCCTCTCTGTGGTATTGCGAATATCTAAGAGCTCGTACATCTCTTTCATCTTATCAATCTTTTCCTGCTCCCTTGATGGCTCGGAGATTTTCATTATCTCATCTATCCTCTCTTTCTCACGACCTGTTGCTTTATGAAGACTCTCCACCATAAGCCAACTTTTCTTATTGTTGACTATATCCCCTCCTATTTTCTTTCCAAATACGGATGAATCGCCGTATACATCAAGATAGTCATCTGTAATCTGAAAGGCTATTCCCAACCTATATCCGTAATCATACAAAGCTTGTGCCGTCTCATCATTGACACCTGCCATCAATGCCCCTATTTTTGCTGAACAAGCAAGCAAGACAGCTGTCTTTAGCCCTATCATTTTCTTATAATCGTCGATCGTGATGATATACTCATGTTCGAAATTCATATCCAACTGCTGTCCTTCACACACCTGTATGGCGGTATCTGTAAAAAGAGAAAGGATAGAATGAACAACGGAAGGGTCTGCATAACACAGATAACGATATGCCAATATTGACATTGTATCACCTGAAAGGATGGCTACATTGTCGTTCCATTTTTTATGAATGGTTGGCTGTCCACGACGCATATCAGCCTTATCCATTATGTCATCGTGAATAAGGGTGAAAGCATGAAAGATTTCGAGAGACAAAGATGGATATATTACCGCATCATCTATTTCGTCTTTGAAAAGCAAATAAGTCAAAAGGCAGAGACGGGGACGAATTCTCTTGCCGCCAATAGAAATAATATACTCTATCGGCTCATACAACTCATTAGGCGTGCCTTTGAGAGAGAGGGAATAAAAACCTTTTTCGATAAAAGAAGTTATCTCAGAGAGAGAATACATGAAATATTATTTTAGGCAAAGTTAATCCTTTTTGATAAATGTGTATCTTCGCAGCCGTGGAAAAAATCGTCAAGGGAAAAGCTACTGTAGTAAAGCATACCGGAAGTCATTATTTGATCTCCAGACTCCCCGAGTGGGACCCTTTCCCGGTGGTCATCCGTGGCAAACTTCGCCTCTTGGGAGATAACTCTACCAATCCATTGACAGTAGGAGATATCGTGGAATATGAAGAAGGGGTTATCTCTGATATTCTCCCTCGTAAAAATTGCGTCATCCGTCAAGCCACCAATCTCTCCAAACAGACCCACATCATCGCGGCCAACATTGATGTTGCTTACCTTGTAGTCACTATGGATTGTCCCGACACCAAATGGGCTTTTATTGATAGATTTTTAGTTACTTGCCAGGCTTATAAAGTCCCTGTGAAGATTATCCTCAACAAAATCGATCTTTACGACAGGCATCACAGCTCCAAAGTGGCTCTCTTCAAGAAAATATATGGCGAAGCAGGATATGACATTATTGACACCTCTGCCATCACCAATAGAGGTGTCGATGTACTGCGCAAAGAGTGCAACAGCAATGGAATCTCTCTTTTTTCAGGAGTCTCCGGAGTAGGAAAATCTTCGCTGATCAAGGCACTTGACCCTTCCCTGACTCCCAAAATATTACCTATTTCAGAAGCGCACCTGCAAGGAAAGCACACCACTACTTTTTATGAGATGTACCCCCTCACCGGAGGTGGATTTATTATTGATACCCCCGGTATCAGAGGATTCGGACTGGTAGATTTGGATAAAAATGAGATTTCTACTTATTTCCCCGAAATGCTGCGGGTAATGGATGGATGTCGGTACAAACCATGCACCCACACTCACGAACCTTACTGCGCAGTGAAAGAGGCAGTGGACCTTGGTACTATTTCTTTGGAGAGATACAATTCATATCTCGGAATGTTGGAGGATAAAACCAAATACAGAATATGAATCGCCGTATCCTGAAACTCTCTATACCCAGCATCTTGGCAAATATCACAGTCCCTTTGGTGGGTATGGTGGATATCGCTGTGGCAGGAAGGTTGGGCAATACTGCTGCCATCGGTGCTATTGCCATCGGTACTATGCTTTTTGACCTTCTTTACTGGAATTTCGGTTTTTTGAGAGTTGGTACGGGAGGATTGACTGCGCAGGCTTATGGTCGGCGGAGCTTCCCCGATGCAATGAAATATTTTACGCAGGGCATCGCTACTTCGTTGTTTTCTGCAATATTTCTCATAGCCATACAGTGGTTTTTTGTCGAGATTGCATTTTTCTTTATTGACTGTACTCCAGAGGTAGAAACTCTTGCCAGACAATATTTCTTCATCAGGATTTGGGCTGCCCCTGCCACTTTAGCCCTTTTCGTCTTCAAAGGATGGTTCATAGGTATGCAAAATACCGTAAGCCCCATGATAATAGATGTTGTGGTCAATTTCGTCAATCTTGGTATGAGCATCTGGCTGGGATTATTCACCCCATTAGGATTCAATGGCATCGCTCTTGGGACAGTCATAGCACAATATACCGGACTATTGCTATCTATTATCCTCTTATTCTGTTACTATAAAAAACTATTCAAGTTCATAAAAGTCAAAGCAAGCATCAAATTGAGGGATATGAAGGCTTTTTATCTCCTCAACGGCAACCTCTTCATCCGTTCTTTATGTTTTATGTTTATCTATTGCGGATTTACTACTCTGGCTGCCAAATATGGCAATACTATGTTGGCTGTAAGTGCCATTATGATGAAACTTATGATGCTTTATTCTTACTTTATCGATGGTTTTGCCTACGCGGGAGAGGCACTTACCGGACGATTCATCGGGGCACAGGATAAACCTTCGCTCATCTCTTCTTCCAAGTTGCTCTTTGTATGGGCGGCAGGCATTGGAGTAGTCTCCACTTTGTTTTATCTTTTTGGAGGGGAGTGGCTCGTTAAGATTATGACCTCGGACCAGTGGATAGTGACCTGCTCTCAACCTTTTCTGATCTGGTTGATACTTATGCCTGTATTTGGCAGTATCGCTTTTATGTGGGATGGCATCTATATTGGAGCAACAGCTTCAAAGCCTATACGCAATTGTATGATTGTAGCTTGTATCGCTTTCTACTTGTGTTATTATGCCTTTAGAAACATTTGGGGCATCCATGCACTTTACATGGCATATTTTGCCCATTTGGTAGCAAGGGATATTTACATGTCAATAGCGGCAAAACGAGAAGTCTATGACAGAATACCCTCTCCTCACTCCGAGGTAATGAGTTCGTAGTCAATAATCTTCTGCTCTAAAGAAGCTCTTTTGACTCTGATTTTGACTATATCTCCTATCGTATAACGGCGACCTTTACCCTTCCCCACTATCGAATATGATTCTTCGTCAAACTGATAATAATCTTCAGAAATATCACGTAATGCCACCATTCCTTCGACCTTCGTAGGCTCTATTTCCACATACATCCCCCAATCAGTCAATCCGGAGATAGTACCTGAAAATTCCTGTCCCACTTTATCCTGCATATATTCACATAGTTTGTATTTGATGCTTGCTCTCTCAGCATCGGTAGCTATCTGTTCACGCTCTGATGCATACTTGCAACAATCTTCGTAATAATCTTTGTTTTGGGATGGAGCTCCGTCCAGATACATAGAGAGAAGACGATGAACCATCATATCGGGATATCGACGGATGGGAGAGGTAAAATGGGTATAGTAAGGAAAAGCAAGACCATAGTGGCCGACATTGTCTGTGGTATAACGTGCTCTCGCCATCGAACGCAAAGCCAACATCTCGATAGCTCCCTCCTGGGGAGAACCTTTGACTTTGCCAAGCAAAGTATTGAGTGATGTCGAGATTTTTTCAGAATGTTGGTCTGGCATATTGTATCCGAAAAGTTTGGCAAACTTACGGAGAGACTCTATCTTTTCGGGATTGGGATCTTCGTGGATTCGATAGACAAATGTCTTGGGGTGAGCTCCTTTTTCTACCTTTCCTACATACTCCGCCACACATTTATTAGCCAAAAGCATATATTCTTCTATGAGCCAATTGGCCTCCTTACTGATTTTTTCATAGACATTCAATGGCTTCCCTTCAGCATCTACTTCGACTTTCATCTCGGGACGTTCGAAGGAGATAGAACCATGAGCAAAACGGTTCTTCTTCAAAATCTCTGCAAGTCGATAAAGTTCGTGGATTTCTTGTGAAAGAGGTCCTTTACCGGTTTCAATTATCTCTTGAGCTTTATCATAATCAAATCTGTAATCAGAATTGATAATAGTCCTGCCAAACCACTTGTCCAAGACCTCGGCTTTATCATTCATTACAAATACTGCAGAAAAACACAACTTCTCTTCGTTAGGCCTGAGGGAACAAAGTTTATTGGAGAGCATCTCCGGTAACATAGGCACCGTCCTGTCGACAAGATAGACAGAAGTACCTCTCTCGTAAGCGCATTTATCTACAATCGAATTGGGCTTTACATAATAAGTCACATCAGCGATATGAACACCCACTTCTATGTTGCCATCATCCAAACGGCGATAGGAAAGGGCGTCATCGAAATCTTTGGCATCTGTGGGGTCGATGGTAAAAGTGGTTACCTTCCTGAAATCCCTGCGCCCCTCGATATCTTTTTCTGTTATTTTATCTGATATTTTATCTGCCGCTTTCTCCACTGAATCTTCGAAGCGATAAGGAAGTCCGAATTCAGCAAGGATGGCGTGCATCTCAGTATCATTATGTCCGGGGACACCCAGCACATCAATCAGCTTTCCTACCGGAGCACCGGCATGCTTAGGCCAATCTGTAACTAATACTGCCACTTTGGTCCCGGATACTTCAGCAGGAGTCCATTTATTTTCCCCATACCACTTGTCAAGTTCGGAACGAATAAGTTTGACATCATACGGCATGACTCTGCTCTCCACTATCACCCAAGCTTCCCCACGTGATACCTGCAAGATACCGATATATGGCTTTTTGGAACGTTCAACGATATAAACTACTTCACCATCTATCCTGCGTGGACGTCCATTGGGCTTGACGCCTCCTTTATCTTTCGCTATAATTTTGACTTTGTCGCCATTAAGTGCTCCGCGAAGTTTATGGGCAGGGATAAAAATATCTGCCTCCATTCCTTGAACTGTGATAAAAGCGTAGCCCTCACGTGTCATACTGACTGTCCCCTCCAATTCCGTACGCTCTTTTTTGGTTTTGTGTGATTTCTTAATAAATTTTGGGAGTTGATTTTTTCTCATTATTGTATATCTTTACAACTTCTAAAGAACGACAAATATACAACAATTATGGATAAAAAAGTACTGCTGATGATTCTCGATGGATGGGGAGAGGGGAAACACGATCATTCCAATGCCATTTACACTCAGGGGGCCCCTTTTATTGATTCTCTGAGAAGCCTATATCCCTTTTCACATCTCTCTGCAAGCGGTCAGGATGTAGGTCTTCCATCAGGTCAGATGGGCAATTCAGAAGTTGGTCACTTAAATATCGGTGCCGGTCGCATCGTGTACCAGGATTTAGTCAAGATAAATATGGCTTGCTCAGAACATAAATTGCTTGAAAACAAAGAAATCAAAAATCTGTTTGACTATCTTTCCACTTCAGGCAAAGCTCTCCATTTCTTCGGATTATGCTCTCATGGCGGAGTCCATAGTTCTCTCGACCATCTCTTCGAATTTTTGAATGTTGCCTCTCAGCTCAAAGTCCCCAAAATATACATTCACTGCTTTATGGATGGGCGCGACTGTGACCCCAGAAGTGGTGCCGGTTTTGTTGAGGAACTGCATGGCAAATGTGCCGGTACCAACGCACACATAGCCTCCATTATTGGCAGATACTATGCCATGGATCGCGACAAAAGATGGGAAAGGATAAAGTTGGCGTATGATCTTATCGTAAATGGCGAAGGGACCCCGTTCACTGACCCTGTAACAGCCGTCAAGCAGTCTTACCAAGATGGTATTACTGACGAATTTATAAAGCCATTATGTGCTGTGGACGCATCGGGAAAGGCGATAGGAAAGCTTCAAGAAGGAGACGCAGTGGTATTTTATAATTTCCGCAACGACCGTGCCCGTGAGATTACTTCTGTTCTCACACAACAGAATATGCCAGAATATGGCATGCACACCCTTCCTCTTTACTATTGTTGCCTCACCCCTTATGATGACCATTTCACAGGCCTTCATATTCTTTTTGACAAGGAAAATGTCCACGACACTATCGGCGAAGTGGTCTCCAAACATGGCCTCAAACAGTTGCGCATAGCAGAGACTGAGAAATATGCTCATGTCACATTCTTTTTCTCAGGTGGACGTGAAGCTCCTTTTGAAGGAGAGTCGAGAGACCTTATCAACTCCCCAAAAGTAGCCACCTATGATCTCCAGCCACAAATGTCTGCACCTGAAGTTACCGATACTCTCATCAATGAGATTGATAAGGGCATCTTCGATATGATTATACTCAATTATGCCAACGGAGATATGGTGGGTCATACAGGTGTTTATCCCGCTATTTGCAAAGCCGTAGAGACCATAGACAAATGTGTTGAAAAGGTGGTGACAGCTGCACGCAAACAGGGATATACTGTCCTTATCACCGCCGACCACGGCAATGCAGACCATGCAGTAAATGACGATGGCACGCCCAACACCGCCCACTCTCTCAATCCTGTGCAGTTCATAGTAGTGGACGATGATATTCACAAAGTCAGAGATGGTCGTCTGGCAGACATTGCCCCCACTATGCTTCACATTATGGGTATCCCCCAGCCCCAAGATATGACAGGTAAATCCCTTTGCTAATATGCCTTTCGTCCATCTTCACGTTCATACTTTTTACTCCGTACTTGATGGAGCTTCGCGCATCAAAGATCTTTTGATGGCAGCATCAGAGTATCATCAGCCTGCTCTTGCCATCACAGACCACGGCAATATGTTTGGTGTCAAAGAATTTCTCGATACAGCCAAAAAGTTGAACAATGGAGTAAAGCCCATAATTGGCAGCGAGATGTACATCGCTCGCGGGAGCAGAACCGAGCGCAAGGGACGTGAAGACCAAAGCTCATATCATCTCATCCTTTTGGCCAAAAACATGCAGGGCTATCACAATCTTGCCAAGCTCTCATCACTTTCTTATATCGAAGGATTTCATTACAAACCGAGAATTGACCACGAACTTTTGGAGAAATATCACGAGGGGCTGATTTGCTCTTCGGCATGTCTGGGAGGAGAGATTCCCCAAGCTATTCTCGAAGGGGACATCAACAAGGCTGAAGAGTTGATAGAGTGGTATAAACATCTTTTCGGAGATGATTTTTATCTCGAAGTTATGCGTCACGAGACTGACATTCCTGGGGCCGAGACTTCCACTTTCGAATTGCAGCAAAAAGTCAATGATGTGATATTCCCTCTCGCACAGAAACATAATGTCAAAGTCATTGCCACCAACGATGTCCATTTTGTGAAGAAAGAAGATGGTAAGGCTCACGACCGACTTATCTGTATCAACACCAATTCCGATTTTGACGACCCCAAACGGTTGCGTTACACCCAACAGGAATATCTCAAAACCACTCAGGAGATGGAAGAGATATTCAAAGACCATCCTGAAGTCATCTCCAATACCCTCGAAATAGCCGACAAAGTGGAGGTCATCGACCTTGATTCCAATCTTATTTTACCTCTCTTTCCTCTCCCGGATGGTTATTCCGATTCCAATGAATATTTGAGAGACCTCACATTCCAGGGAGCCAGAAAGAGATATGGAGAGACAATGGACCCCTCTATCACTGAGCGTTTGAATTTTGAATTGGATACCATTAAGAAAATGGGGTTCCCCGATTATTTTCTCATAGTACAGGATTTTATCGCAGCTGCACGCAATATGGGAGTTTGGGTAGGACCGGGACGTGGCTCTGCAGCAGGGTCTGCTGTAGCCTATTCTCTTTACATTACCAATATCGACCCCATCAAATACCATCTTCTGTTCGAAAGATTTCTCAATCCTGACCGTATCTCAATGCCCGATATTGACATCGATTTCGATGATGAGGGCCGATACAAAGTATTGCAATATGTTGAGACCAAATATGGCAAAGACCATGTCTCTCATGTCATCACATTTGGCACGTTGGCTGCCAAAAGTGCTATCAGGGATGTGGGACGAATCCAGAAACTCCCCCTTCAGGAGACAGACAGACTTGCCAAATTAATTCCCGATAAATTTACTGTTGAGGAAGCAGATAAAGAGGAAGATGCCAATGGCACATCAGGTACTGCCAAAAAGAAAAAGACAAAAGATGTCCCCCCCACCATTCGTCTCTGTCTTGAGAAAGTTAAGGAATTTCAGGAGGCCTCCAATTCAGACAATCAACTTGTCAAGGACACCATCTTCTATGCCGACAAATTGGAGGGTACTGTCCGCAACACAGGTGTTCACGCCTGTGCCACCATCATAGGAAGAGATGACCTCTCCAATTATATTCCCATCTGCACTGCTAAAGATAAAGATACCGGTCAGGATATTCTCGTTTCACAATATGAAGGTACCCTCATCGAGTCCGTAGGAATGTTAAAAATGGACTTCTTGGGTTTAAAAACCCTCTCCATACTTCGTGATTGTGTAAATAATATCAAACTGTCCAAAGGTGTCGATATAGATATTAACACTATTCCCATCGACGACGAACTGACATATCAGCTCTTCAGTCGTGGAGATACCATAGGGGTATTTCAATTTGAGTCTGACGGAATGCAAAAATGGCTGAGAGAGTTGAAACCATCTCGGTTTGAAGACCTGATAGCCATGAATGCACTCTATCGCCCCGGTCCCATGAACTATATTCCTGACTTCGTAGCTCGCAAACACGGAGACAAGAAGATAGAATACGATTTGCCCGATATGTCGGAGTATCTTCAAGATACATACGGAGTGACTGTCTATCAAGAGCAAGTGATGCTTCTGTCTCAAAAATTGGCCGGTTTCTCCAAAGGTCAGGCCGATACCCTCCGCAAGGCAATGGGTAAAAAAAATCGTTCTGTGATGGCCAAACTTCGCGAACAATTTTTCGCTGGAGGACTCGAGCATGGTTACCCTGAAGCGACTCTCAATAAGATTTGGAACGACTGGAAATCTTTTTCGGATTATGCCTTCAATAAGTCTCACGCCACTTGTTACGCCTGGATAGGTTATCAGACCGGTTATCTCAAAGCCCATTATCCTGCTGAATATATGGCTGCCACTCTCAGCAACAGTGCCAATAACATGAAGGATATTACCAAGTTTATGGACGACTGTCGTAAGAAAAATATTTTGGTCCTCAGCCCCGATATCAATGAAAGTTATACCAATTTCACTGTCAACAAAGAGGGTAATATCAGATTTGGGATGGCAGGCATCAAAGGGATTGGAAGTATCGCCATCGATTCCATCATTGAAGTTCGCAAAGAAGGGGGTCCTTTTAAGGATATATTTGATTTCATAGAGAGGGTCAATCTAAGTACCATCAACAAAAAAGGGATAGAAGCTTTGGCTTTTTCGGGTGCTTTCGATTGTTTTCCCGACATCAATAGAGGTTCTTTCAGTGTAGAAGCTGGGAAGGGAGAGACTTTTACAGATATTTTGCTTCGCTACGGTGCCCGTTTTCAGAAAGATTCTATCTCTAATAAAAATAACCTTTTCGGCGGTGGCGATGCCATCGAGACTTCCAAACCGACATTGCCCATAGTACCTCCTCTCGATAAATTTGAGATGCTGCGCAAAGAGAAAGAACTTGTCGGGATGTACATATCCGACCATCCACTAAATCAATTTCGCTTCGAAATAGAGCATTTTACCACCGGTACCATAGAAGAAGTGCAGGAAAAAGCTGCAGAAGCGATGAAAAACGAGTCTCTGTTTGGCAAAGAATATATCATAGCCGGCATAGTCACAGGAGTGGAAGAGAGAACGTCCAAAAACAATAAACTCTGGAGCAGGCTCACCATCGAAGATTTCGTCAGCAATATGACTTTTACTCTATTCGGAAAGGATCATGAGGCTTTTCTCAGCTATAAGCAGTTGCACTACACTTTACTCCTCGATGTCATTCTTGCACCCCGTTACCCCTATTTGTCCCCTGAAGAAAAAGAAAAGCAACGTTCAAGAGATGGCAAATATGAACATCCCAAACCTATTGCATGTGAACCAAAAATCAAAGCCATCACTCTTCTGTCCAACGCTCGTGAAAAATTTATCAAAGAGATAGTCCTTTCACTCGATGTCTCGATGCTTAATCAAAGCTTTCGAAAAGAATTTATCCACACCCTCAAGACCAATAAAGGCAACACTGTGTTGTCACTTAAAGTCTCCGACAGTGCCCACAAACTGACAAGCGAATTTTTCTCAGGCAAATACAAAGTAGAAGTATCGGATGAGTTGATTAACTTCCTGGATAGATACAACATCTCCTACTCTTTAGTGACAAACCTTAATTTCTAAGGCTATTTAAAAGTCATTTCCACAACATAATCGGGGACATCGGGCAATTGTGGCAAAGTGACGAATATCCCCTCCTTATACTCTTTATATTGCAGTTTGTCGGATGTGCCGAAAACTGTTACCATCTTCAATTTGGGGTGATTGCCATATGGAATGAATATCTCAGGAGAGCATTTCGAAGATTTATAATCATCCGGGAAAACATGAACCCACATCTTATCTCCCTTGTGAGTAGTCACTCCCCATGGCTGAGGCGGGACAAGTTCACTTCTCGTACCATAAATGCTCTCTCCATATACAGCAAGCCACTCTCCGATAGATTTCAGACGTTCTATGGCTGCAGCAGGTATCTCACCATTTGGTTGCGGTCCGACATTAAGCAGAAGATTGGCATTACGCCCTGCCGTACCCACTAAATATTTAATCAGATATGGAACACTTTTATAGTTTTGATCTCTCAATCTGTATCCCCATGAATCGTTCATAGTGTTGCAAGTCTCAAGTGGAAGTTTGCTGACACTTCCGGCATAATAACCTTCTGTGTTTTCTCCCGGCATATCTCTTTCGAACACTTGGATATCTTCCCCCTCAAAAGGAGATAAGTGATGGTTGTTGGCTACCAGACAATCATGCTGCAGAGAGTGAATCAAAGGGTAGATGGTATCGTATTGCCAATCAAAAGGGACAGCATCTTCATCTCTGTCCCAATGTCCGTCAAACCATATACAACCTATTTTACCGTAATCAGTAAGGAGTTCTGTAATCTGACCTTTCATAAATTTGAAGTACTCTGAAGGGTCTCCCTTCCCGGGCCTTCCCGTGCCTCGTCCCGTCCTGCCAAGAGGTAGATAATCATCGCGATACCAATCTACCAGAGAATAATAAAAATGAAGCGCGATATCTTGTCTGGCACACTCCAAAGAGAGTTCTTTGAGCACATCTCTGCCAAAAGGGGTAGCATCCACTATGTTGTAATCGGTCATTTTAGAGCCAAACATCGAGAAACCATCATGATGACGGGAGGTAATGCATATATACTTGGCTCCAGACGCCTTGATGTCAGAGACCCACTTTTGTGCATCGAATTTGGCAGGGAAAAAGCCGGAAGCAAGTTTGGAATACTCTTGGTAATTGAGATTCTGCGACTGCATCACCCATTCACCCTGACCGGGCATACTGTAGATACCCCAATGGATAAAAATACCGAACTTATTGTCTTGAAACTTCTCTTTAGCAGCATTTATCTCTGCACTCGGAAGATATCCCGTCTGAGCCTGTAAGGCTGATACTGTGACAAAAAGTCCCATTACCATAACGAGACATTTTACCGACAATAAATGATTAATTCTTTTCATATTGTAAATTATTACCACCCTTGCGCAGACAATTCCAATTCAGCCCCTTCGGGTGTGACCAAGACAGTCCCGATGTCCGGCTTTGCAAGATGTCCTATGACATCGAAATCTTGAAACTCTTTGCGAATGGTTTCGTGTTTTTCTATAGGAATAGTGAAGATAAAGCGATAATCGTCTCCTCCGTTGATGGCAGCAGTGACAGCATCGATATTGAGCTCCTTGGCCATCTCGAGAGTGGCAGATGCTATTGGTATCTTGTTGAGGAATATTTTGGCTCCAAAACCGGAATCCTTGGCAAGTTGTTTGATGGCACCGCCAAGAGAACGGGAGACAAAATACCCACCCGATGGATAAATCTCCAATTCGCGGAATCTCTCCAAAATATCTGTAGGAATCTGAGGATTGAGATAAGAACCGAGAATGTATTTATATTTGGAGAGGTCAGGCTGTTTGTCCTGCGCTTTGGCAGCGTTAAAGGCAACTTTCTCTCTCTCCAAGACATGAAGTCCCATGTAAGCTGCCCCAACATCTCCTGTGAGGCATATCAAATCAAAGCTTTTGAAAGAAGGGAGTTTTTCCAGGACACTTCTATGCAATACACCACAAGAAGAAAGACTTAACACCAATCCTGAAGCGGAGGGAATAAGGTCGAGAGATATATGTTTAATATCATGTTCCTTGGCTGCTGCGAGGACGCCGCTCCACAATTCCTGCACATCTTCAAATGAGAATCTGTTGGATAAACCGATGGTCATGCAGAGAGAGACAGGCTTAAAAAATCTGGCATAAATATTACCTATCACATAGAGAACAGCTTTATACCCGAGATGTTTGAGAGGATTATATGTCAAGTCGAAATCAACACCTTCCAAAAGATTTTTATGACAGGTGCAACATTCACCCTTCTCCTTCAATACTATTACTTTTTCATTGACATATCCGCTCCCATCGAAGAGCTTATCTATAGCGGTGTTCTTGCCTATTTCGGAGATTGGTGTTTGCTTGCTCATATTCTTTTATTTTTTCAAATATAGGCATAATCGTTCCAATTATCGAAAGAGTTTTCATTACTTTTGCACTCCGATAATGACATTTTCCACATAACATGCAGAGCAGGCAATTAAACAAAAAACAATATTTCGACGAACTTGCCACCACAAGTCAAAAATATTTCCTTCCATACATCTCTCAATACAAGAAAATAGAGAAAGGGATGAATATTCTCGAGATTGGATGTGGAAATGGCGGCATTCTCCTCCCATTTTCGAAGATGGGCTGTCACATCCTGGGGGTAGATATGGCCAAGGGAAAGATTGAAAATGCCATCAGTTTCTTTGAAGAATATGGAGCAGAAGGGCAATTTATAGCAGAGGACATATTCCTTTTGAAAGATTTGAAACAGAGATTTGATGTGGTGATTTGCCACGATGTCATAGAGCATATAGCCGATAAAGAAGCCTTATTGAGCTACCTTCGGTCTCTCGTAACGCCTGACGGAGTGCTTTTCTTCTCATTTCCTGCCTGGCAGATGCCCTTTGGAGGTCACCAACAGATGTGTCGCAATAGATTCTTATCACATTTCCCATTTCTTCACCTGCTTCCGGCTAAATGCTATAAAGCTCTTTTAAAAGCTGGGGGAGAATGTGAAGCCGGGATAAAGGAATTACTTGAACTCAAAAAGACAAAATGTCCCATCGAACTGTTTGAACGTATCGTCAAAAAGGAAGGATATGAAATCATCAATAAGGTTTTCTACTTTATCAATCCTCATTATGACGCCAAATTTCATCTCCACCCGAGAAAACTTATAAAAGCAGTAGCTGCCATACCACACTTGCGCAACTATTTCACCACATCTTGCTTTTATCTGTTGAAAGTATCGGGACATAAAGATTAATTTTTACCAAACATACCGAAAGTCTTTTTACATTTGCGCTGCTATGGCCAAGAACAGTTCAATTATTAAAAATTTCACCGAAAACGATTATCAGCATGGTTTTGAGACTGCGCTTGACCAATCCTATATCCCCAAAGGTATCGATGAAAATAATGTGAGACTGATTTCTCAAATGAAGGGAGAGCCGGAATGGTTGTTGGATTTCAGACTCAAAGCTTACCGCAAATGGATAACAATGAAAATGCCGACATGGGGACATCTGCAGATACCTACTATCGATTTTCAGGATATCATATACTTTGCTGCACCCAAGAAATCTTCCGGTGACAAGTCTCAGGAGATTGACCCGCAACTTATGGAGACTTTCGATAAACTCGGGATTCCCCTAGATGAGAGAAAAGTACTATCAGGGATGGCGGTAGATGCTGTTTTTGACTCGGTTTCCGTTAAGACCACTTTCAGAGAGTCTCTTGCCGAAAAAGGTATTATTTTCTGCTCTTTCTCAGAAGCGGTACGCGACTATCCCGACCTCGTGCGCAAATACCTTGCTTCGGTGGTCCCTATCGGTGATAATTTCTTTTCCGCTCTAAACTCTGCAGTATTTTCTGATGGTTCTTTTTGCTATATTCCCAAGGGGGTACACTGCCCTATGGAGCTTTCAAGCTATTTCAGAATTAATGCCAAAGGTACCGGCCAATTTGAACGCACTCTCATTGTCGCTGACGAAGGGGCATATCTGAGCTATTTGGAAGGTTGCACCGCCCCCCGAAGAGATGAAAATCAACTTCACGCGGCAGTGGTCGAAATAGTAGTGATGGCTGATGCTGAGGTCAAATATTCTACGGTTCAAAATTGGTATCCCGGTGATGCCCAAGGCAGAGGCGGTATTTTCAATTTCGTCACCAAAAGAGGTATCTGCTTAGGAAACAACAGTCAACTCTTTTGGACACAAGTAGAGACAGGCTCCGCCATTACATGGAAATACCCAAGCACCATTTTGAAAGGGGACAACTCCTCTTCAGAATTTTATTCAGTGGCAGTTACCAACAATTTTCAACAGGCAGACACCGGCACGAAGATGATTCATATCGGGAAAAATACTCGAAGCAGAATAGTGAGCAAGGGTATTTCGGCCGGAAAAAGTCAGAATTCATATAGAGGTCTGGTGAAGATACTCCCCGGGGCAGATGGAGCCCGTAATTTTTCACAGTGCGACTCTCTCCTATTGGGAGATAAATGCGGAGCGCATACATTCCCTGTGGTAGAAAATCAAAATAAAACCGCCGTCACCGAACATGAGGCGACCACCTCCAAAATCAATGAAGACCAACTTTTTTATTGCCGTCAGAGGGGTATATCTCAGGAAAATGCCGTGGGATTGATTATAAATGGTTATACCAAAGAAGTAATTAATAAACTCCCGATGGAATTTGCAGTGGAAGCACAAAAACTTCTGCAAGTAACATTGGAAAATAGTGTTGGATAGATATATGAATCCTTTCAGTGTAGATTTTATTCTTTTCAGTGTCGGAAACTATCAAGTAAGTCTCCTTGAATTACTTTCTACGATCTTCGGACTTACCTGTGTATTTCTTGCAGGGAGAGGCAAAACCATTAATTATTGGTTTGGATACATCTACTCTATCCTCCTTTTCCTCCTTTTCTTTCAAAAACATCTCTATTCAAGCACCATACTTCAGCCCGTTTCTCTGACAATAGCGATATATGGCCATTACAGATGGTCTCACCCCCACAAAGAAGAAGAAAACAGAAAGAAAGAGCTAAAGATTAGAACACTCGACAAGAAAGAGGCTTTGGTTTCTATAATATTTGTCGCCATCTTTTGCCTTTTATGGGGACTTCTTGTACAGGCCATAGGTCATAATTGGCCTGATCTCTTTCCTCCGGCAGTACATCCCTATCTCGATGCATTTGTAATGGGTTCCATGCTTGCCGCCCAATACCTTTCAGCACGCAAAGTATTGGAATGCTGGGGCTACTGGGGAATAGTCAATATCACCAACATAATATTATACCTCTATTCCGGAATGATTTTTATGCCCATAGTCTGCTCAGTATACTTAGTACTCGCAGTTATGGGATTTATTTCTTGGAAAAAGGAATGGAAAACACAAGATTATCATGATGCTGTCAATTAAAGATCTTCACGCCTCTGTAGGCGATAAAGAAATATTAAAAGGGATAAATCTCACTATCAATGCCGGTGAAGTGCACGCACTGATGGGACCCAATGGCTCCGGTAAATCAACTCTGTCGGCAGTCTTGGCCGGTAAAGAGACCTTTAAAGTGACTTCCGGAGAAGTGATGTTCAATGGCAAGAATCTGTTGGAACTTACACCCGAGGAACGCTCTTGGGAAGGTCTGTTTTTGGGATTTCAATATCCTGTAGAGATTCCCGGAGTGACTAATGTCAACTTTATGAAGACAGCAGTCAATGAACATAGAGCACATAAAGGACTTGAGCCTTTAAATTCTGCCGAATTCCTTAAACTTATGAGACAGAAGATGGAGATAGTCGAAATGGACCCTTCATTCTCATCAAGAGGGGTAAATGTTGGCTTTTCAGGTGGTGAGAAAAAGAGAAATGAGATATTTCAGATGGCCATGCTGGAGCCTCAACTCGCTATACTGGATGAGACTGACAGCGGTCTGGACGTAGATGCTCTCCGCATAGTAGCCACAGGGGTCAACAAACTTAAACGCCCCGACAACGCCTCAATAGTCATCACCCACTACCAAAGACTTCTCGATTATATTATCCCCGATTTCGTACATATCCTGTATAAGGGACAAATTATCAAAAGCGCCGACAAAGATCTCGCCAAAGAGGTTGAGCAAAAAGGTTACGACTGGCTTATCAACCAATAACAATGACTGACAACAACTACATATACATCCCTTCTCTCGACATCTCCAACGAATTTAGATGCAGGGTCCCTATGGAAGGTACCCAACAGATATTTTTGGTAAATGGTTCTATCCAGGGAACGCACAAACCTTTCGTCCTGGATATCGAATCAGGGAAGTCTATGAAAGATCTTTTGCAGATTATAGCCATACGTACAGATGGCTCCGACAGAGAAATATCCTTCGATAACAATATTCATCTTGGCAGAGAGAGTTCAGGAAAGCTCCTGCTCTGTTCACATACCTTTTCTTCAGAAAGTTTCATTACCAAAGAAAATGTCAACATCCATCTCGAAGCCCACTCTGACCTCGATATTGTGGTTATGCAGAATGAAAACAACCATTCTCGACACATCACCAATTTTGCTATTAAATTTGAAGAAGGAGCATCGCTGAAGATGGTTTTTCTCACTTTGCATGGTGGCAATATTGAAAATAATATCAATATCTCACTTGATGGTAAGCGAGCCTCATGCCTGCTAAACGGGCTCTATCTGGTCGATGGCAGACAAATACTTCACAACAACATCAATTTGGTTCACAATGTCCCTGAATGTTCCAGCAAACAACTTTTTAAGGGCATTTTAGATGATGAGGCACAAGCCCATTTCTTCGGTCTTATCAATGTAGTGCCTGGAGCACAAAAGACTGAAGCCTACCAGGCCAATCACAACCTGCTACTATCCAATGCGGCCAAAGTCTTCTCCGAGCCTCAGCTTGAAATATATGCAGATGATGTAAAGTGCTCACACGGAGCTACTAACGGTCGTCTTGATGAAGACGGACTATTCTATTTACGTTCCAGAGGTATCTCCCTGAAAGAAGCTGCTCTTCTTCAACAACAGGCATTTGCCATAGAAGTGTTGGATCAGATTTCCAATCCCGCTCTTAGAGAGAGAATGTCAAAACTTACCGAACAACGATTGAGAGGAGAATTTTCAGATTGCAAAAATTGTAGCAAAAATTGTTGTTAGAATTTCGTTAATAACTTTACTTTTCCCCCGTTTTTTTGCAAGTCTTTTAGTAATAACTTGCGTACCCATTTCGCTCCGTTGAGCGAAGAATTTCTTTTTAAGTATGAAGACTTACACCTATGACGAAGCTCTCGCCGCGAGCAAGAGTTATTTTAAAGGAGATGAATTAGCTGCTTCCGTGTGGATCAACAAGTATGCTATGAAGGATTCATTTGGTAATCTCTATGAAAAATCTCCCGATGATATGCATTGGAGATTGGCCAGAGAATTTGCGAGGATAGAGGCCAAATATCCCAATCCAATGTCTGCAGAGGAGATTTATGAACTGCTGAGAGATTTTAAGTTCATCATCCCCCAGGGAAGTCCCATGTCAGGAATAGGTAACACCTATCAAGTGGCATCCCTTTCCAATTGTTTTGTCATAGGCAATGACCATCCCGCCGATTCTTATGGCGGTATCATGAAAATAGATGAAGAACAGGTCCAACTAATGAAACGAAGAGGCGGTGTGGGACACGATCTTTCTCATATCAGACCTGCAGGAAGTCCTGTACTCAATAGTGCTCTTACAAGTACCGGGGTAGTGCCATTTATGGAAAGATATTCCAATTCCACTAGAGAAGTGGCACAAGACGGCAGACGTGGGGCACTTATGCTATCCATCAGTATCAAACATCCCGATGCAGAAAACTTCATTGACGCCAAGATGGAGAAAGGGAAAGTGACCGGTGCCAATGTCTCAGTAAAAGTTGATGATGATTTTATGAGATGTGCACTCTCCGGAAAGCCATATACACAACAATACCCTGTTCATTCAGACAATCCCAAAGTCACCAAGGAAATTGACGCCACACTACTATGGCAAAAGATTATTCATAATGCTTGGAAGTCAGCAGAACCGGGAGTGCTTTTCTGGGACACAATTATCCGTGAATCAGTAGCAGATTGTTATGCCGAAGAAGGCTATCGCACCGTCAGCACCAACCCCTGCGGTGAAATCCCTTTATGCCCTTATGATTCGTGCAGATTAATAGCCATAAATCTTTATTCCTATGTAAGTAATCCATTCTCACCTAAAGCTTCATTTAACTTCGATCTCTTCAAAGAACACTCGATGAAAGCTATGAGATTGATGGACGATCTCATCGACCTTGAGATGGAGAAGATAGAAGCTATCCTGACCAAAATTAAATCAGACCCTGAAGATCAAGATGTCAAACGCAATGAGATAGAGCTATGGAATAAAATAAGCAAAAAATCATTGGGAGGGAGAAGAACAGGCCTCGGTATCACTGGCGAAGGTGATATGCTTGCTGCACTCGGGCTTACATATGGGTCTGACAAATCAACTGAGTTTGCTGCTAATGTTCAAAAAAACCTCGCACTTAATGCCTATCGCTCATCAGTCCAGATGGCTAAGGAAAGAGGTGCTTTCCCCATCTATGATACCAACAAAGAGCTCAATAATCCCATGATCAATCGTATCCGTAAAGAAGATGAAGACCTTTACGATGATATGGCCCACTATGGCAGAAGAAATATCTCAATGCTTACCATTGCCCCTACCGGTACCACCTCATTAATGACTCAGACTACCTCCGGTATAGAGCCTGTATTTCTTCCTTTCTACAAGAGAAGACGCAAAGTCAATCCCAACGACCTTAATGCTGTCATCTCTTTCAAAGACGAAAACGGAGATTGTTTCGAAGAATACTTTGTATTCCATCATCATTTCCTCACATGGTGTGAGATAAACGGATATGATGTGGAGAAGGTGAAAATGATGGATGAAACCGAACTTGCAGAATTGGTTAAGAAGTCACCATATAATAAGGCTACATCCAATGATATAGACTGGGTAGCTAAAGTAAAGATGCAAGGTAAAATGCAGAAATGGGTTGACCACTCCATAAGTGTCACTGTCAATCTCCCCAATGACATTGCTGAAGATATGGTGGCCCAGGTTTATAAAACCGCATGGGAATCTGGTTGTAAAGGTATCACCGTCTATAGAGATGGCTCCAGAACCGGCGTTTTGGTTCAGGCTGGAGATGGCACAGGCTCTCTCCGTCCCAAGAAGCGTCCAAAATCTCTCGATGCAGATGTTATTCGTTTCAAAAATGGCAATGAACAGTGGATTGCTTTTGTCGGCAAGTTAAATGGCAAACCGTACGAAATCTTTACCGGTATGCTCGATGAGTCTCGTTCTCTCCCTACTGCCATCACCAATGGATGGATTGTGAAAGAGAAGAGTGAAGATGGCCTGAAACGTTATGACTTCCACTACAAAGACAAATTCGGATATCCCGGAGTGCTTGGAGGTATCTCTCATATGTTTAGTCAGGAGTTTTGGAATTATGCCAAACTTATCTCAGGGGTTATCAGAAACGGAATGCCCATCGTGGACATTCTCAATCTTGTCAAGGGGCTCAATCTCGATGACGAAAATATCAACACTTGGAAAAACGGAGTCGAAAGAGCTCTTAAACAGTATATCCCCAACGGCACCAAAGATGAGACGGGACAGAAATGTGAAAAGTGCGGCTCGGTCAATCTCATTTATCAGGAAGGTTGCCTGATCTGTCAGGATTGCGGGCACGGCAAGTGCGGTTGATTATTTCGACTATGAACATCGTAGTATATCCCAACGCCAAGATCAACATCGGTCTTCGAGTCATAGAGAGACGTGATGATGGCTTCCACAACATCGAAACACTCTTTTACCCGATACCTGTGTGCGATATATTGGAGATAGTCGAAAGCGACTCTTTGGGTATCAATTACTATGGTATTCCTTTCCTTCTTCCTGATAATTCTATAGAAAATGATCTGTGTATCCGTGCATACAGACTTCTGCAACAAGATTATCATCTTCCACCCGTCACCATTCACCTTTATAAGAAAATTCCCGTGGGAGCAGGTCTTGGTGGAGGTTCTTCTGATGCAGCATTCACTTTGAAAGCATTGAATACTTTATTTTCTCTCAATCTTTCGACTTCTCAACTCGCTTCATACGCAGAAACATTGGGCAGCGACTGTCCCTTCTTTATTTATAATCGCGCTATGTTTGGGGAGGGTAAGGGAGAAATTCTCTCCCCATTTGATGTCCCTCTCTCAGATTATGACATCAGAGTAGTCACTCCAAATATCAAAATTTCCACAGGAGAGGCATACAGTCATATAGTCCCTGATAAATCGGGGCAAGGATTGAAAAAACTCCTGAAGCTTCCTGTCGAACAATGGAGATGCAGAATCATTAATGATTTTGAGACGGTAATGTTCGAAAGGCATACTGTTCTCTTTGCAGAAAAGGAGAAAATGTACTCCGATGGAGCGGTTTATGCCTCAATGAGCGGCAGTGGTCCTTCTATATATGGGATATTTAGCCGACAAGCCAGACCATAACGTGGTCTTCGAATATCTGGTAACTCAATTCAAAAGTCTCTTCTTCCTGATCTTCGTCAGTGAAAACTGCTTCCAAATCTCCCTCATCGTGAGGTGAAAATTTGTCAATTTCTATCTGTTCGGCGAAATCGACGCCATTGAGAGACATCCTTTTATATATGGCCTCCTTGGCACACCAGTAGATTGCGAGTTGGAGATTGCGTTTCCTGTCGGAAAGGTCATCCAGCTCATCTTCTGAAAGTGCTTTTTTCTCTACTGCAGAGAAATCTCTGTCTAGACATTCAATATCTATCCCCACCACATCTTCAGGATGCATAATAATGGCCACAAAACGATTTGTATGAGAAATACTGATCTCTATCAGACTGTTTTGAATAAATGGCTTACCATTGTCATGATGTCCCAAGTAAACTTTTTCAGGAAACATCACATTCAGAAGAGCGCGCTCCACAAGCTTCTCTTTTCTGCGAGCAGCACTTTTTAATAAAGAAAGTTCTTCAAGTTCGTCGTTAGGGATAGGTGAGCAGATACGGCGTAATTCATCTTCATCTTCTACAATCTCCCATACACAAATCTCAGCACCGTTGTCAAATTTTTTAGTGGAATATAGTCCCATTTTAGTTGTTAATACGTTCGCAAATATAGTTATTTTTTGATTGCACAAAATTTATTGGTCATAAAGAGGGGATGATACGATAATTTCGCCTGACGAAGTCCCGAATCACCAGCATCATCTTCTCTATCTACATATTTATACGAAGAGGCTCTGTCGCGAAGAAAACTCTGATTGATGGTGGGATAAGCCCCGTTTATCTCTGAAAAAGCTTTCTCTATATGAATTAAATATGTATCGCTGTTAAGGGGCTCTCCTATTGTAAATGCAATTACTCTGCCATCAATTCTCAAAAGCGCACCTTGGAGCTTCAGTTGAGCAAAAAACTTTAAAGCTTTTTTGACTGCTTTCTCTTCCTGGAGAAATGAATTATCGGCATAATCCTTATTATCTCTGCACCATTGTTCATTCATGCTCACACATTCATCCAAATGCGCAGCGATATTCTCATATTTCGTGTTGCTGATCTCTTTGAAACGAGCTATGTGATTGCGCTTAGCCTGATATTTCTTCCCCTTGAGAGAGATTAAAGACTGTGTGTCATATATGTAATCATCATATATTGGTGTAGCTACATATTCGAATTGATTGGGAAAGCATTCTTCCAAAATATTCTTTGTCTCTGTGGTCAATACATTGAATTGTATTTTTTTATTGACACTTTCCGCTTCTTGGATAAGAGTATCTATAACATCACGAATGTCACCTTTCCCGGCGGGGAAAAAATAATGAATGATGTCATCATAATCCGATCTGACAATCAAGAAATCCTTATACCGACCTATGACACATGGATAAATGTCATTCCAAATAAACAGAGAAGTGAAGCAATATTCCTGACAACGATAATCAGAATAAGCCAATAATTCGTCTACCCATCCTTTGTCAGAAATATCAATATTCCGGTAGTTAATCATACAACCAACCACTCAGAATAGATATAATTTCTTTTTGAGTATCCTCAGGAAAAGTACCGATACGGGCACGGTGGCTTCCTGCCGGATCTACGAATACTTTAACATTAGGTGTATGCGGGTCCTCAACTTTTACGGCAGACCATGGATCGAATTCTCCATAGATAAAAAGCATCTTCTTGTCGGTAGTCCTGATAAATTCGGTCATAGACTCGTAAATATTATCATCAAAAGTGAATGTCCAGCCCTTGGGCATAAATAGTGTTTGCAGGTATCCGTCTGCACTTTTAATCTTAATATATCTCTTAAATGGGGCAGTATCATACCCATAATAACCCAATTCTTTGGCTGCCTGTACGAAGAAAGGAGAAGTGGGGCTCCAGCTCACAAAATAACTTGGGTCAGAAATTTGCATCAAATAGTTAAATACTTCTCTATCTGTAGCTTTTTTAGATGGGATATCAGCTACAGGAGCACCCCATTGCCAGAATGCAAAAGAAAATTCGAGAGCACAATAATCATACACTTCCTCTATCGGGATATTGAACTCATACTGATTTGCTTTCGACACAGAATCAATCCAGGGTTGAATGGCTTTACGCCTCTTCAGTACTGTAGTTTGAAAGTCTTTGACTTTTTTGCGATCTGATGGAGTACCGACAAAATCTGCAATAAAAGGCTCGTGTCTCCCATCTTGAGCATCCCTGCACAAAGGAGCTACATACGGGACACTGATATCAACATCTTCAGGGTAGTACCATCTATAGAGAGCTGTAGTTTGTCCCCCTTTACTTATCCCTGTAGATATCCACTTCCCCGAATAAAGAGCTTTCAGGGCAGTAACCACATCGTGAAGGTCACCTGCACCATTGCGCGTAGTAAGATAATTCCAATTGACATCTTCAGGGGCAGTCCCTTTCTCAAATGGAATGGACTCAAGGAAATATCTGTGTTCGACTACAATATTGTTGGTATTGAAAATGCGAGATACCTCATCCCTGTAGCCCGGACGCATTGCATATTGGGCACCATATCCTTCACAAACCACTACTGTGGCACTATCAGGATGCACATTGCATATAAATACCCTTTGTTTGAAGGTGCCTGCAGCAGGATTGGAATGGTCAATCGGCTGTTCAAAAATAATCAGATATTTTTCGGGAAAAACAGTGCTTTCTAATTTTTGCACATCACAAACACGTGGCATTGATGCAAGTTGCTCCATAAGATTTTGAGCTGACACAGTACACAGAAAACCACTAATTGCCAGCAAACAGATTGATAAAAAGTATTTTTTCATAAGGTGTTATTGTTATTATATTGACACGAAAGTAAAAATTTTTAAATGTTAATGCAACGATTTGAATCTTATTTGCATCTATGTATCAGGTTTAGGTTTTAGTACACAAGAAGGGGTACCTGTTGTAGCAGAGGGGTGCTCCTTTTTTATTGCCCTTTTTCAAGCTCATCATAAATCTTCGGGAGGGTCTTCCAAGCAGGGATGGAAGATATAATAAAGCCAATCAACGATACTATCAATACTGTAAGAATCACATCTGTCCACTGAATAATGATGGGATATGCCGTGATTACGAAGTTCCCGGGCATCTTGATGACTCCGAAATATTGCTGAATGAAACAAAGAATCATACCAAGCACTACTCCGACCGCTATTCCGTAAAGAGTAATAAGCCAGCCCTCCTCCACAAAAATCGTTCTGACCAATTTTTTATTGGCTCCCATACTATTCAAAGTGCCAATATCGTTCTTCTTCTCGATGATGAGCATTGTCAGAGAACCGAACACATTGCAAGATATTATGATGATTATAAACAGGAGTATCATGTAGATAGCCACTTTTTCATACGTCATCATCTTATAAACTGTCTCATTTTGTCTGTATCTGTCCTTAATCTCATAATCGTCTCCAAGTATAGTAGAGAATGATTTTTGTAAAGCATCTATATCGTCCTGATTGCGAACTTTTATCTCCAAAGAGGTCACTTCATCTGTAAAATCGAGAAGTCTGCGCGCCACATCTATAGGAAGGAAAACCACCTCTTTGTCAATATTTTGTTCGATACTTATGACACCGACCACAAAAAGCGATTCTTTTCGCAGAGAAGAGAGGGGATTGGTCATTGAGACAGCTTCTCCTCTTTTAGGGAAATAAATCTCGAGCGGATCAAGAAAACGGGGACGGATTCTCATATTTTGGGCAAGTGTTCTTCCTACGACAGCTTGCGCTATTTGTCCATCATAAAGAGCAAAAGAACCCTCTACCAAACAGCTTTTAATATCTATATCGGATTCATAGATGCTATCTACTCCCTTTATAAGCCCCACCCCCTGATGACCATCGTAGGAGATAAAAACATTCTCCTGCACCACTTCTGCTATTGACAAGAGCCTTGAATCTGATTTGATGGTTTGAAATGCAGCAGTAGAAGGAGAAAAGAATTTCCCCTTGACAGGAGTGATTACCAAGTCGGCCTCTGCATTGTGATAGATACTTTTTACTATCTCTTCAAACCCGTTGTATACTGACAGAACGATTATCAATGCGCACGTACCGATGGCTATCCCTATCGCACTTATGAGAGAGATGATATTGATAACATTATGCGATTTTCTGGCAAAAAGATAACGTCCCGCTATGCGTAATGGCAGATGCATCGTTGATATTGTAACCTATTTCTTAAGCAATTCGTCTATGTGTTCGACATAATCCAGAGAGTCATCCAATGTAAAAGTGAGTTCGGGGACGATTCTCAATTGTTTGGAGACAAGCCTTCCCAATTCTCCTCTGATAGATTTGGCACTATCCTGTATCATTTTCAGCACCTTCTCTCCTTTTTCGGAAGGGAAAATGCTCACATATATCTTAGCAACAGCAAGGTCTGGGCTTATGCGAACTTCACTAACTGTCACCATAGAGCCGTCAAATGAAGACATACCCCTGGCACGGATGATCTCTGCAATATCTCGTTGAAGTTGTTTGCTGACTTTTAATTGTCTGGTAGTACCTCCGCTCTCCATATTATTCAAATTTAAGAATATAGTAGTTCTTCTTCCCTTTTTGAATAAGAATATATTTACCCTCTATCAAATCTTGGGATGTAAATAACCGTTCTATATCATCACATTTATCTTTATTGACAGAGACTCCTCCACCCTGTATCATCTTTCTGCATTCTCCTTTAGATGG
>CAYMAX010000005.1:0-43475 GCA_964388595.1 uncultured Muribaculaceae bacterium | reverse complement strand
AGTTCGGGACTCAGCTTGTGCTATTTTCTGATTATCTTCACAATCCTCAAAATATTCAGGTTCATTGGGATGTAGATGCCTCTTTCGCAGTTAGGAAATTCTTAGTTATTGCATTGAGAACCAATCTTATATATGATGACAATATCATCATCACCGACAGTAAAGGCAATAAAGGGCCACGTGTCCAATTTAAGGAACTTTTGAGCCTCAATTTTTCATACACATTTGGCAAATATCAAAAAGCCAAATAATGATTCAGACTATATTCGATAATTCCATTCGTGAGATGACCGGAGGGGATTTCCCAAAAAAGAAATTTCTTATCGGCGTGAGTGGAGGCATCGATTCGATGTGTCTTGCAGATTTGTTTCTTCACTCATCGTTACACCTTTCCTTCAGTGTGGCCCATGTCAATTTTTCCCTCAGACCCGGTGATTGTGATCTTGACCAGGCGTTGGTACAGGAGTGGGCGAAAGAGAACGATATCGTGTGCCATCATACTGTTTTTGACACCATATCATATAGTCGAGAACATTCTATTTCGGTAGAGATGGCGGCCAGAGAGTTGAGATATGGTTGGTTTGATGAGCTCATCAGAGAGTACGGGTATGATTATCTTGCCATAGCTCACAATCTTAATGACAAAGTGGAGACTCTCTTTATCAACCTTCTCAGAGGTACCGGACTGAAAGGTCTTACCGGCATAAAAGGTGTCAATGGAAAGATAATCCGTCCACTGATAGAGATGTCACGTGACGAGATTGTAAAATATGTGTCTGACCATTCCGTCAGATACAGGGATGATATTACAAATTTCCAATCTCGCTATTCTCGAAATAAAATAAGAAATATCATTTTCCCCGAATTTGCCAAGATTAATCCATCGTTTCTCAAGACTATAAATCGTGAAATGTTTTATTTTCACGAGGCGCAGCAATGGTTGGAGGAATATGTGTTATCTCTAAAAGGGACCCTTTATGAGATGACAAATGATGAGATGATAATTCACATCCCCAAATTGGAAACGAACGAGCACAGAAGTTTGATACTTTATCACATCCTGAATCTTTTCGGATTTAATTCCTCGCAGGTAGCGCAAATCGAGAGCGGATGGGATAACAGAACAGGAAAGATGTTCAGGTCCATTTCCCACGAGTTGGTGTTTGACAGAGACCTCATAAGGGTGTATCCCATTCCGGATGGTGATAAGATACAATTCCAAATTGACGGCCCGGGTGCATACTCATTTAATAATCACACTTTTTTTCTTGAAATTTTTCCCCTCACGAAAGATTTCTCCCCGGTAGCATCTTCCGGACAATTATTCCTCGATGCTGACCGAGTGCCTTTCCCTCTCATCTGCAGAAGTTGGAGACAAGCTGACAGATTTCGTCCTTTTGGGATGAATAATGGGACCAAAAAATTAAGTGATTATTATACAGATCAAAAAATGAGCAAAAAGGATAAAGATTCTCAACCTCTATTATGCTCGGAAAGTGAAGAAAAGATAGTTTGTCTGCCTTGTCTGAAGATAGACGACAGGTATAAAATCACCTCATCCACCAAAAATATTCTTCATATTTTCGAGGATAGTCTCTAATTGCCATCTCGGAGTCGATGTCGCTCCGCAAATACCCACGGAGTCATTTTCAGAAAACCACGATTTGTCTATATCGTCTGCAGTTTCTATCATGTAGGAGCGTGGATTGATGCTATGGCACAGTCCAAACAAATTTCTTCCGTTGGAACTATCCAGACCACTCACGAAGAGGATAACAGAATGTTGTGCGGCAAATTCTTTAAGATGAGCATATTTAGAAGAGACTTGCTTGCAGATAGTGTCAAATATACGCAGTGAAGGATAAAAAGCTTTGAGATAGTCGCAAATATCTTTATAGCGGTCTTTGTCTGCAGTAGTCTGCGAAAAGATAGCGATGCTTTTAGAATTGGAAAGTTTCCCTGATGTTATGAGAGCATCTATGTCATCTTCTCCCTGCACTACGAAAGCATCACCTTTGACTTGTCCGATAAGTCCATTAACCTCTGCGTGTCCTATTTTTCCGAAAATGACTATGGTCCCTTTTTCGTTTCTAATCTTTTCTTGGAGACGAAGCACTACAGGGCAAGTGCAGTCAATGATGGTAATGTTATGGCGAGTGGCAGTAAGATAGGTGGAGGGTGGCTCTCCATGGGCGCGAATGAGCACAGAACATTCATTCAGATGGCTGAATTGTTCGTGAGAAATCATCTTCAATCCCTGTGATGTAAGCCGTTGAAGCTCTGTGTTATTGTGGACTATGGCTCCGAGGCTGTACAGAAAGCCATCATGCCGGAGAATTGCCTCAGCTTTGCTGATGGCTCCTTTCACTCCCGGGCAACAGCCTGACATTTTATCGATGCAAATCTTCATTTCAAAAGAGTAAGAGCCCACTTCAGTTCTTGTTCGATGGTAAGATGACTATTGTCCAATAATACAGCATCCGGGGCTCTGGTCAGTGGGGCCACGGCTCTGTGCTGATCTATATAATCTCTCTCTTTGAGATTGTCGAGAACTTGCTTAAGGTCAGCTTCCTCGCCTTTGGATTTCAGTTCTAAAAGTCTTCTTTCTGCCCGTATCTCAGGCTCGGCTGTCATAAATATCTTCAGTTCTGCATTTGGAAACACTGCAGTGCCAATGTCTCTGCCATCCATCACCACACCTTTATTTTTGCCAATCTCGATGAGACGTTCATTGACATAATCACGAACAAATGGAATGGCTGCAATATAACTCACTCTGTTTGACACTTTCAAGGTGCGAATCTCCTTCTCAACATTTTCCCCCTGAAGGTAAGTCTCGCTCTTAAAATTGTCACCGGTAGCACGAAAATTAATCTCAACACCTGAAGAGAGAAGTCTCTGCAAATCCGGTTCATTGACTTTATTGTCCTTTGATATTAGCCCCATACGCAGACTCAGAAGAGTCACTGCACGATACATAGCACCGGTATCGATATAAATATACCCGAGTCTGGAGGCAAGAAGTTTGGCAAATGTGCTTTTGCCAGTCGAAGAATAGCCGTCAATGGCAATGATAATGGGTGAAGACAACATATCACAAATGTACGATAAAAAAATCGTATATTTGCCCCGAAAAATCAGAGATGATGAAGATACTAATAATTGATGATGAAAAGAGTATCAGGAATACTCTTAAAGAGATATTGGAATTTGAGGGTCACGAAATTACTCTTGCCGAAGATGGTGTACAAGGGTTGGAACAGGCTACACAAAATAAATTTGATGTTATTTTTTGCGACATCAAAATGCCCGGGATGGATGGAGTCGAGGTGCTTGATAAATTGACTGAAAGCGGGTGTGAGTCCGCCATCATCATGATATCTGGCCATGGCTCGATAGACACTGCTGTCGAATGTATCAAGAAAGGGGCTTTTGATTTTATACAGAAGCCTTTGGATCTCAATAGAATACTCATCACACTTAAGAATGCTACCGATAAAAACGAGTTAGTGAAGGAGACTAAGATTCTAAAACGCAAAGTTTCCAAAATTCAGGAAATAATCGGTACATCGTCAGCTATTATGCGCATTAAGGAGATGATAGACAGAGTGGCTCCTACAGATGCAAGAGTCTTGGTGACAGGTTCCAATGGTACCGGCAAAGAGTTGGTCGCCAGATGGATTCACGAGAAGAGTGATAGAGCAGCGATGCCCTTTGTTGAGGTCAATTGTGCGGCTATACCAAGTGAACTTATTGAAAGCGAACTCTTCGGACACGAGAAGGGAGCTTTTACTTCTGCCATCAAACAGCACAAAGGTAAATTTGAACAAGCAGACGGCGGTACACTTTTTCTTGATGAGATAGGAGACATGAGTCTGGCTGCACAAGCCAAAGTCCTAAGAGTACTTCAGGAAAATAAACTTTCACGAGTGGGCAGTGACAAAGAGATATTCGTAAATGTCCGTGTTGTGGCTGCTACCAACAAGAATCTTAAAGAAGAGATTGCCAAAGGCACTTTCAGAGAAGACCTCTTTCACAGATTGAGTGTCATAGTGATTCACGTTCCACCCCTCATTGAGAGGATTGATGACATTCCCATCTTGATAGACCATTTCATCACACAAATATGTGAAGATGCAGGGAAGCCCAAAATCGCTATTGACGATGATGCTCTCGAAGAACTTAAAAAATATTCCTGGGGGGGAAATATCCGTGAATTACGCAATGTTACCGAGCGTTTGATAATTCTTTCCAATGGGAAGATTACCAAAAATGATGTTCTTCTCTATGCTATTCCTGTCGTTGACTGAGTAGCTTGATGACAAAGCAGGCACCTGAAAGTTCTGATTGTTCATAGTAAATCTCACCATGGCACTGGTCTATGATGTTTTTGCAGATGGCGAGTCCGAGTCCTGTTCCGCTGGTCTTGGTTGTAAAGTTGGGCTTGAAAAGCTTATTCAGATTTTCCTGTGACACTCCTTTTCCGTTATCTTCCACAGCTATCTTGAACATATTGTCTTCTCTGGTAAGAGTGATTCTCACTATTCCATCATCTTTATTCTCAGTAGCCTGAATAGCATTGGAAAGAAGATTTACGAATGCTCTGGAGATCTGACTTTTCTTGGTAAATACATAAGCTTCGTGGAGTTCACAATGAAACTCGATGGAGATATTTTCTCTGTTGTCGAAGAGTATCATTTCTTCCTTGATGACATCTATCAAATCGAATGAGGAATCCTCTTCATTGTAAAACTTGGCAAAGCTTGAAAATTCTGTAGCTGTCTCAGAGAGAATGTCTATCTGTTCTAGCAAAGATACAGAGAGAGAATCAAACTTCTCCTGCCAGTCAGGGACATTATTCTTCCTGAGTCTGACAAGGTGTTGAATGCTCAACCTCATGGGAGTAAGAGGGTTCTTTATCTCATGGGCTATTTGCCGAGCCATTTCTCTCCATGCCTGTTCACGTTCACTCTGTGCCAATTTTTTGGTACTCTTATCAAGATCGTCCACCATGGAATTGTAGGCTTTGACAAGTGTCCCTAATTCGTCATCGCCCTTGTAGTCGATATGCTCTGGTTTGCTGGAAATATCTATTTCACGCATTTTACCGGAGATGTCGGCAAGAGGCTTGGTGATGGAATTGGAAACAGTTATCCCTCCCATAATGGAGGCAATAAGCAAAAGAAGATATAGATTGATGATGGCGGCGATAATAGAAGATGCATCCTCTCTGAAATCGGCACTGTTGGAGAAATATGGAATATTGGCGATGGCCACGATATTGCCTTTTGCATTGAGAATGGGTGCGTAGAGGGAATAGTATTTGAGACTGGCAACAGTTTCTTCCTGTATCACCTGCATCTTATGAAGATAGATGAGATTGTAATAGGCTGTGGGATTGATGCGGCAACTCAATAAGTATTGATCGAAAACTTCAGGTTTGGTGGAGCGGATAAGACGTCCTAAAGGATCGTATAGATTGATATCGACCTGTGTATTGGAAGCAACCCTGTCCATAGCGCGATACATATCCATATTATTGATTTCGTTGTACTGTTGAGCATATTTACACATCTCAGAAATGGTTACCTGAACAGATGAGAGTTTCTCTTCCATCTGTGTCCGATTATTCTCATTAATGATGTTGATAGTGAAAATAACGCTTCCTGTGCCCATGGCGATGAGAGAGATAACCATCGCAGATGTTACGAGAATGGTTATCTTACCTCGGAATGAACGTTTGGGAGAGCTAAACAGATGACCTTTACTCCTTTTGCGTAATCCCATTATGATGAAGATAATGGCTCCGTAGAAAAGGAATAGGTATGAGAAGAAAACAAGATATGGCAGGAATGTCCTTCCGGGGCGGCTGACGACTATTAAATTATCGTCAGAGACCTTATTGAAGAAGTGAAAATATCCGTTGATGAAACGGTAGGAAAATCCCGAAGGGATCTTATCCACATCGTAGTAGATGGGGTAATTATATTTTCCTTTGTTGGAAGTGAGTCTTCTGTCGAAATATTTGGCGTAAGAATAATTTTTGGTGGGGACAGTATTAGCGAGCCCTTTGGAGTCAAGCAAAAGGGCAGGATAACCAATCGCATCTTTGGTCTGTTTTGAATCTATTTCGAGGTAAATGTTGTAAAGTCTCCCATTGTTCAGGAAGCTGAACACACCGATATACCTTATTCTGTTTTTAAAGTTGTTGATAAAATAAAAAGCAGAATTGCGGGCCAATGGTACTCCGTATTTCAAAATGATATCATCTCTATAAAAAGCGAAACAATTGGTGGGAGCCGGGTATTCTTCTGTCAATAAAAGCTCGTTTTCTCCGCAGATGGTGAGTCTGAGGTCATATCTTTGAGCGATATTCCAAAAATAGAGTTCGGAAAGCCTGTTTCTAATAAGATTCTCTCCCTGAGGTACACCCACAAGCATTCTAATCAGCGGGTCTGATATGATATACCCTTCAATGGAACGAAGTTGGAGTTCCAGAGTCATATCTCTCTCCACTGCAAGTTTGTCTGTAAGAACTTTATTGCTTTCACATTCTCGTCTAAAGCCGTAAAGGCTTATAGTGAGAGTAGTATATAGTGATATGACAAGGAAATAAATCACCATAATTTTAGTGGACAATATAGAGTGTCCGGAAGAGTGTTTGAAGAGATACCTTACAAGATAAATACAGAGGAGAAGTGATAGAAATAGGAGAGCATACAGAAAGAAAATGAGAACAGAATAGATGGATATAGCTTCCAATCGATATAGCTCAAGAGCTATATTGGAATTGACAATCAGAGATTTGAGAGTAAAATGGATGTAGAATAGAAGAGCAAGCGGAATGAGCGACATCCCCAATTTCTTCAGTCGGGATATCCATAAGGAAGAGGAGAGGATGTTCTTTTTTATTTCTTTGCGACTTATAAATAGGGCAATAATGAGCAGGAAGATGAAGAAGTGGCATAGCAAAAGATGGCCCAAAGAGTTGAATACAGAATCGGCATAGAGAGAAGGTGAGAAGATCGAAATATCAGTAGGGCTGTCATTGATGAGCAATAGAGAACCTCCCCAAATGGCAAATATTCCCACAGCTGTGAGGAAGAGAGACTTAAAAGTTCTTTTGGAAAGATGATAAGAAAATAGCGCAGCCAGAATAAAAAGAAAAGAAATCCATCTCAGATCGGTATTTTGCCTGCTGAGAGAGAGGGGGGCATCATTGACAATAGAGAATAAAGCATCTCCGTCAGAACTATATATGACATGCCCGTCATCTATATAAACCGGGACAGAAGTGAAGCCTTTCTTTAGCCCGAGATGGCGATTAACTGTATTGGTAAGAACAGAATTTTCGACTATATATTGAGTCTTTATCTTCAATCCCGCTATTATCTTCACATTCTTCTCTTTCACAATCTTAATCACATACCAACAGGAACCGAGATTGATATATTGTTCATCATCACTAACGTAAGCGAGTGGGGTATTGTACAGATTGCGATTGTTCATATCGTGAATCCTGTACCACAAAGGGATGAGATCTACTTCGTCATTGCTTATGGGGAAAAGATTTACCCAACTCTGAATAGTGTCTGCATTGTATTTGTAGAGCACCATATCGTCAGGGAAATTATCAAATTGAAGCCATTTGTCATTAGGAACATTTATGGCTTTTTGTATATATTCGTTGAGGATTTTTTCTCTGAAAAGGAATCTGTGCTGTACTTTTTTGGTCTCGGTCTGTATGTTGACAGAGTGGTACTGAATGAACGAAAGTGCAAACAGCAGAGCGGCCAGCACCCAAAACAGGGATGTCCTGTTGTCGAAGAGCAATTTGCGTATTTTCGTTGACTTATTCATTGTGATAGGGCTCTCCTTTTATGATAGTCATAGCTCTGTAGAGCTGTTCGGTAAAAGATAATCGAATAATCTGATGAGAAAAAGTCATCTTAGAAAGTGAGAGCAAAGAGTCGGCTCTTTGATATACTTCCTGTGAAAAACCATAAGCTCCTCCTATCACGAAAACCATATCTGTGCTTGTATTGACATTTCTCGTCTCCAAAAAATGTGCCCACTCCAGAGAAGAAAACATTTTCCCCTTCTCATCAAGAAGTACTACTTCATCACGGTCTTTAATCTTTTTGAGGATGGCCGTACCCTCTTTTGCTTTGACAAGTTCTTTGGACAGTGATGCAGTCCCTTTGATATCAGGTATCTCAACGATTTCGAATGCGATATAATGATTAATCCTCTTTTCGTACATAGAGATGCCCTCCCGTATGAAAGGGAAGGAGCTTTTTCCTATCATCAAAAGAGTAAATTTCATTGGTCGATAAATCTTTACAAAATTAAGACTATTATTGAAATAAGATAATTTTTATATGGCTTGATTTTTGCTAAACATCTTCACGTTAGAAATGAAAAGAATTTTTATAATTATTGTAGCATTCCTGGCGTCTACTGCTCTTTCTTTCGGACAAGATGTTCAAGAGCACGATGTGTTTTTACCCATTTCCAAGTATATACAGCAAGGGAATGCTGATTATCTATCAGCATGGTTTGCAGATAATCTCGAGCTTGATGTTCTCGGAGAGGCAAATAATTGCAGCAAGAATCAAGCTAAACAAATATTGAAAAAATTTTTCAGTGCTAATACTCCCAAATCTTTTGACATAGTACACAAGAGCGGTTCATACAATATGAAATACGCCATCGGTCATCTCGACGGAGGTGGCTATAAATTTCGTGTCATCATATTTGTCAATACCTCTGAAGAGGGCAACAGTATCCAACAAATAAAAATCGAAAGAGAGTAATATTATTTCGCTCTCAAAAATATCTGAATGGGGCAGCCATTGAAGTCAAAATGCTCCCTCAATTTATTTTCAAGAAATCTTTTGTATGGATCTCTGACGTATTGCGGAAGGTTGCAGAAGAAGGCGAATGAAGGAAATACAGTAGGGAGCTGGGTTATAAATTTAATTTTTATGTATTTGCCTTTGAGAGATGGAGGAGGGTAGTTTTCAATCTCCGGTAGCATGGCATCATTGAGCTGTGAAGTAGGAATTTTTTTGGAATAGTTGTTATATACTTTGTCTGCCATTTCCAAAATATCAAAAATTCTTTGTTTGCCGGTCACAGATGTAAACACAATCGGGAGGTCTGTAAATGGAGCGATTTTCTTCTTGATCATATCTGTGTAATCTTTCATAGTGTTGTTATCTTTGGTAACAGTATCCCACTTGTTGACCACTATCACACATCCCTTGCGATTGCGAATGACCAGATTAAAAATGGCCATATCCTGCGCCTCTACACCGGTCTGGGCGTCAAGCATGAGGATACATATGTCTGCATATTCGATAGCTCTGATGGAGCGCATTACAGAATAGAATTCAAGATCTTCCTTGACTTTGGTTTTTTTTCGCAAACCGGCAGTATCTACGAGGATAAATTCGTGGCCAAATTTGTTGTAATACGATTCAATGGAGTCACGCGTAGTACCAGCCACAGGGGTGACGATGTTGCGTTCTTCTCCAAGAAAAGCATTGGTTAGAGAGGATTTGCCGACATTTGGCTTACCTATGATAGCTATGCGGGGGATGTGTTTTTCTTCATCCTCCGTCTGAGAGGGAGCATCAGAGGGCAAAACTTTTATTAATTCATCTAACAACTCTCCCGTGCCACTCCCGTTGGCGGATGAGATATTAATGGGGTCGCCAAGTCCCAAAGAGAAGAACTGGTAGGCATCGTACTGTTTGGCAGGAGAATCCACCTTGTTGACGACAGTCAAAACCGGCTTTTTAGTTCTTCTCAATATATTGGCAATGTCCTGGTCGAAATCGGTGATACCTGTCCCGACTTCAACCATAAACAGGATGACATCGGCTTCATCTATCGCTATTTTGACCTGTTTACGGATTTCCTCTTCGAAAACATCCTCAGTGTTGGAGGTGTATCCTCCTGTATCTACCACTGAAAATTCTCTTCCACACCAGTCGCTTTTGCCATAGTGTCTGTCTCTGGTGACACCTGCGGTCTCATCGACTATGGCTTGCCTCATCCCTACGAGGCGATTGAACAGAGTGGATTTGCCGACATTTGGGCGGCCTACTATTGCTACTAAACTCATATTTGATTGTCTTTGCAATGAAAACTGCAACCTTCGCAGGAAATTTTCTTCTCGGCTGAATTATCGTTTGCTGACCGCTTCCACAGTCGCAGCTCCTCTTCACGAGCACAGGTGATTCCTCTCTTACGAAGTTCATTGTTGTGACTGATCTCTCCGTCAGGGAAAGATTTACCTTTCCTGAAAATAACGTTGAAACAGAGAAGAAACATACACAGTCCAACGAAGATGAATGCAGTTAAATATAATATCATCGTTCTGTTACCCACTTACTCTTCTCGAGAAGTGGTTTTTCACTAATTTTTATAATCTGGGGCATTTGATGAGCCTTAAAGGATGCACCGGCTTTCAACTTAAGTATCCTGTCAAGAATAGTCTTGTCGACTCCGTGTGCAATAAGCTCTTTCGGGGAGATTCCTTCCTCATTTAATGCGTACAGAATGGGATCGAGAATGTCGTATTCGGGAAGAGAATCGGAATCTTTCTGCCCATCACGGAGTTCTGCTGATGGAGCTTTGGTAATAATGGCGTGCGGAATAATCTCATTATTGGAATTGAGATAGTGAGCCAAGTCATAAACTTGAAGTTTGTATATATCGGCAATGACCATAAGAGATCCGGCAAGGTCGCCATATAGAGTGCCGTAGCCTGCAGAAAGTTCACTTTTGTTGGAAGTATTCAGTACCAGTGCTCCATTCCTGTTGGAATAGGCCATAAGAATGGTACCACGTATGCGGGCTTGAATATTCTCCTGAGTGGTGTCCCATGAATCGTCATTGTTGAATATGAGGTGAATATCCTTAATGAATCTGTTGTATATCCTTTCAATGGGAATAACGTAGTATTTAATCTTTAAATTATTGGACAAATCGATGGCATCGCTTATGGAATGCAGGGTGGAAAATTGAGATGGCATTATTATCCCCAAGACATTCTCAGCTCCCAGCGCTTCTGCTGCCAAGGCAGCTACTACAGCGGAGTCAATGCCGCCGGATAGACCGAGAACGGCAGTGGTTTTCCCTGCTTTTGCGAAAAAAGAGCGAATGGATGCGATAATCTTATCGTGGACAACATCTATGGGAATGGATTGCAAAGACATAATTACTAAATGATTAGAATACGAAACTTGTACTGATGGATTGGAAGTTATATACTTTATTTATGACATCAGCCAGAATATCTGCTACGGAGAGAACCTTTATCTTGGATATATCTGTTCCGGGTGCATATCTCAAAGGGATGGTGTCAGATACAACGACTTCGAGAAGACTTGATTTGGAAAGTTTCTCGTATGCCTGCCCTGAAAATACTGCATGAGTGGCAAGTGCACGGACACTTAAGGCTCCTTTTTCAAGAAGCATATCTGAAGCTTTGGCAATAGTGCCGGCTGTATCTATCATATCATCAACTATCACTATGTTTTTGCCTTCTACATCGCCGATAGCTGTCATGGAACCCACTACATTGGGTTGTTCGCGAGATTTGTGGCAGATAATCAAGGGGCAACCGAGGATTCTCGAATAAGCATTGGCCCTTTTGGCTCCACCCATATCGGGGGCAGCGATGGAAAGATTTTCGATTTTCTGATCTCTGATGTAGGGAAGGAAGAGAGAGCTGGCATAAATGTGGTCAACGGGGAAATCAAAGAATCCCTGAATCTGGTCAGCGTGCAAATCTACCGTCATCACTCTGTCGCAGCCGGCTGCTTGAAGAAGATTGGCTACCAGCTTGGCTCCGATGGATACCCTGGGACGGTCTTTTCTGTCTTGTCGTGCCCATCCGAAATAGGGAATGACAGCGATAACTTTGTAGGCAGAAGCTCTTCTGGCTGCGTCTATCATCAGCAGCAATTCTATAAGATTTTCAGTGGGAGGAAATGTAGATTGAACTATAAAAACAGTCGCTCCGCGAACTGATTCGTCGAAAGCGGGTTGGAATTCACCATCACTGAATTCAGTGACTACTGATTTTCCCAAATCCATCTTGAGGCTCTTGCAGATTCTTTCCGCCAAGTATCTGGAACCTCTGCATGAGAAGACTTTGATAGTGTGTAAATGATCCATATAATTAGTTATTTTTTTTAAGGAGTGAGTCTATGTAATCTAAAATCTGTTCTCTCCCCATACCTGAAATGGCAGAAGAAGCAAAAACATGTAAGGCATCTTCTTCTGAATGAGGATGAGGGATGGAATGCAATGTCGATGTGTTTTGGGCAAGGTGTGATTTAAGGGCGTTGACACCGAGCTTATCGCTTTTGGTAAAGATAACAGAAAAAGGAACATCAGCGTCAATCAAAGCGGAAATAAAATCCAAATCTATCTTCTGCACATCGTGTCGGGCATCCAAAAGGACGAAAAGATGTGTCAGCTCTTCAGAATGACCTATGTAGGTCAGAATCATCTTAAGTATCTTTTCCTGATTTTTCTTGGAGATTTTGGCAAACCCATAGCCCGGGAGATCAACCAGATACCAACTTCCATTGATTAAAAAATGGTTGATGAGAAGAGTTTTACCCGGAGTTTGGGAGGTGCGGGCTAAATTCTTGACAGAGCAAAGCATATTGATGAGGGAAGATTTGCCGACATTTGAACGGCCGATAAATGCAAACTCGGGATACCTCGCCTTAGGCCTGTCATCAAGACATTGACTGCTACCTGAAAAGATGGCCTGAGTTATTTTCATATCCGAGATGCTTTATCTGGCAAAAGTACAAAAAGGAAAGTAATAGTCAGATAAAAAGATAAAAATATTATTTTTGTGGTATGAGCGAAAGTGAGGAAGTAAAAAGTGGCATCAGTCTATCTGATTTGCAGAAAAGAATAAAGGAGAGCATGGGTTCTTCCTTTCCTCACAAGTTGTGGGTGAGAGGAGAAATAAGTGCCGTCAGCGAGAAAACTCTTGGCCATTGCTACATAGATTTGATAGATAAGGATGCATCCACCGGAGTGATGAACGCAAGGGCTCAGGCCATCGTCTGGTCATCGACGTGGAAGGTCTTACGTCCATATTTTGAGAGCACGACACATACTGCTCTGTCAGCAGGGATGAATGTCCTTCTTCTGGTTCAGGTGCAATTTTCAGAGTTATATGGGATAAGCCTCATTGTAAGCGATATTAATCCTTCTTTCACCATCGGGGAGATAGAGTTGCGCAGGCTTCAAATCATCGATAAACTCTCCCGTGAAGGGATGATGGAGATGAATTCCACTATCCCTTTCCCAAAATATCCACACAGATTTGCCGTTATTTCCTCAGAAAGTGCAGCGGGGTATGGAGACTTTATCAAACATCTTCACGGCAACGAATATGGATTTTCATTCTCTACAACTTTATTTTCTGCACCTATGCAGGGGAGCACTGCCCCTCATGGGATAGTGAGTGCACTTGACAGTATTGCAGAAAGAGCTAATGATTTTGATGCAGTGCTAATCGTGCGCGGAGGAGGGTCTACCACCGATTTGTCTTGTTTTGATGATTATGACCTCGCTGTGAATGTAGCTCAATTTCCACTTCCGGTGATGATGGCAGTGGGACACGATAGAGATTACCACATTTGCGATATGGTCGCTTGCGTCAGTGTCAAAACTCCTACCGCCCTTGCTGAGCACATTGTAGATATTGTTGCAGAAATCGATGAAGAACTCTCCTCCATTGGCTCGAGACTCTCTCTTGCTCTCACTGACAAGATACATCAAGACAACTTCAGACTTCAGGAGTGCATATCGTTGATACGAAACGCTGTGAACAGGAGATTTGATATGGAAATCAATCGGTTGAATCTTCTGGAACAAAGAGTTATCAAAGGTAATCCGCGTTACTTGCTCTCTTCAGGCTATGCTTTGGCCTATAAAGATGGTCACAAAATAAATTCAGTCTACGATGTCAGAAAAGGTGAGACCATAAAAGTGCTGTTCGGAGATGGTTCCATAGATTGCGAAGTCACGAAAGTCAATAACAATAAACAATAAGATGGAAGCGAAAACAAAAGAAATGAGTATTAAAGAGGCTCTTGACAGGCTCGAGGTGCTTGTGAAAAAGATTGAAGATCCCACCAACACATTAGATGATGTTTCCAAAGAGGTGAAAGAGGCTATGTCTCTGATAGAACTCACTCGCAATAAACTTCGTTGCGAAGAAGATAAGATGACGAAAATGCTTAACTTTGAGAAATAGATACTCTCACTATGAAAACTTTTCTCTTTAAATCAGTGTGCGTATTGTTTCTTGTGCTGACATCTTTTTCTTCTTTCTCACAGAAAAAGAAAAAGGAGTCATCTTCAGAACCACATTTTTCCGTTGTTGGCAAGGATTCCATTTCTGTTGAGTTTGCCAATTATCTTGAGGAGGCTACAAGTAAACATTTTCAGGACCCATCGATTCCAAGATTTTTGATTAAGGATAGGAGCGACAGATTCGTTTTCGGTGTTGGTGGATATGTGGCAGCACTCGGATATTATGATTACAATAATCTCGATGACCCATCTTTTATCGTGAGTGAGATTAACACTCCCACTCAGGCCCATTCTGCTGATAAACTCAATCTCTATATGGGACTCACAAGACTCTCATTCAGGCTTACAGGCAAGACCAAAGCTGGGATGATTAATGCCTACATTGAGACAGACTTTCTGAATGACAATCAGATAATGAGATTGAGACATGCTTATGTGGAGTATCTCGGCATCAAAGTGGGGCAGACCTGGACTACATATAGAGACGAAGAATCTATTCCCACTCTCGACCCACAAGGACCGATAAGCCTATCACAGAGAAGAGTACCTCAGATTTCATATTCTTATAAATTTAAAAATGGTATTAAACTCTCTGCCGGTATTGAATTTTCTCAAAGCACTTCAGTGACATATCCAGTCTTGGAAGATACCACTGTAGTGCCGCAAATCGATAATGTTGCACAGTCTTTCCCAGATGTCCCTCTTTCTTTCTCATATACCAATGACAAGTTTCATATTTACGCAGGTGTCAATATCAGATATATGAAGTTTACACGACTTGAGGAATACTTTCCCAAACAGTTTACGTTCTCCACTCAGGTTAGTGGCAACTGGGCATTTTATAAAAACAAATCCTTCTCTCATACACTATTTTGGCATGGAATTTATGCATATGGTATGCTTGATTGTATCCAGGACCTTACCGACCAGGGGCTTGATATCATAGCGCCCACTGTTCTTGATCGTACCAAGGTGATACCAGCCTATGCTTTTCATTTTGGATATCAATTCAGATGGCTTCATAATAATGAAATAAATATGATTTATTCCTACGCCCACACTTACGACAACAGCAATCTTGGCTATAGCCATTTATATCGCACCGGTCAATATGCCTGTGTCAACTATCTTCGCAAAGTGCTTACTTACGGAGTGATAGGAGCCGAAGTGCTGGGCGGAAAGAGGATGAATGTCAACGGAGACAAGGGCTGGGATTTTAGGATTAATTTGCTTTTAAGATATGATTTTTGATACAGACCGCTATTTAGATCCGTATAGATCTATCATCGACAGACGATACCGTAATATCATCACCAAAAAACAGGAGATATCAGGGTATGGCAAGACATTGACCAGTACTGTCAACAACTATATGTTCTATGGTCTCCATCGTGAAGGAGGCAATACTGTATTCAGAGAATGGGCACCCAATGCTACAGCCATTTATCTTCTCTGCGAATACAATAGATGGCAGAAAAATGAAGATTTTCGTCTTCACAGCATAGGGAACGGCAACTGGGAGTTGAAAGTTCCGTCCGGTAAAGTGCCACATCTTTCACTCTACAAATGGCTTATGGAGTGGAATGGCGGTGCCGGAGAGAGAATTCCTGCGTATGCTACCCGTTGTGTTCAAGATGAAACCACTAAGATTTTTTCTGCACAAGTGTGGCTCCCTCCCAAAAAATACCAATGGAAGACTAAATATGCTCCCAGGGTGCTGAATCCTCTTATATACGAGACTCACATCGGAATGAGTTCGGAAGAACAAAAGATTTCTTCTTTTACCGAATTCAGGAAAAATGTTCTCCCAAGAATAGTCGATTTAGGGTATAATACCATCCAAATAATGGCTCTTCAGGAACATCCCTATTATGGTTCTTTCGGTTATCAGGTCTCCAGTTTTTATGCTTTGAGTTCCCGTTTCGGCACTCCTGACGAATTTAAACGTTTGGTGGACGATGCACATAAGGCAGGTGTCGCAGTCGTGATGGATATAGTTCATTCTCACTCTGTGGATAATGAGACGGAAGGTCTCAGTTATTTCGATGGGACTGAATATCTCTATTTTCATAGCGGGGCACGCGGTCGTCATCCGGCGTGGGGTTCTCGTTGCTTCAACTATGGCAAAGACGATGTAATCTATTTTCTTCTTTCCAATCTCAAATACTGGATGGAAGAGTATCATATAGATGGTTTCCGCTTCGACGGAGTGACAAGTATGATTTACTACAATCACGGACTGGAAAAAGACTTTACCGATTATTCCTGCTATTTCGATGGTAACGAAGATGAAGACGCTCTTCAATACTTGGGACTTGCCAACATCCTCATAAAAGAAATCAATCCCAAATCTATGACTGTGGCGGAGGATATGAGCGGAATGCCGGGACTGGCAGCTCCTCTTTCCCAAGGGGGGATAGGTTTTGATTACAGGATGAGTATGGGGGTGCCTGACCACTGGATAAAATGGATAAAAGAGAAGAAGGACGAGGAGTGGAACATGGGAGAGATATACTATGAACTGACCAATAAAAGAGCTGATGAGAGAACCATAAGTTATGCAGAATGTCATGACCAGGCAATGGTAGGGGATAAAACCATTATTTTCAGACTTATGGATAAGGAGATGTACTACTCTATGAATCTTACATCTCAAAATCCTATTATTGACAGAGGAATAGCTCTTCATAAAATGATAAGACTCATCACTTTGTCAACAGCAGGAGATGGCTATCTCAACTTTATGGGCAATGAATTCGGCCATCCCGAGTGGATAGATTTTCCGAGGCAAGGTAACAATTGGTCATTTTTCTACGCCAGAAGGCAATGGTCTTTAAGTGAAAATCCACTATTGCGTTACAAATTGTTACTTGATTTTGACAGGGCTATGATACGATTGTTTCGCGACAGTAACATATTGAGTGATAGCCTGTTCCAATTATATGTAGATGAAACGAAAAAAGTTTTGATATTTGGCCGTGGAAGTTTTATCTTTGCCTTCAATTTCAATCCGTCACTTTCCATCCGAGATTTCTCGTTTGGAGCCCCTGCAGGGTCTTACAAAGTGGTCTTGGATAGCGATTCAAAAGATTTTAACGGATTTGGAAGGAATGATGACAGTGTTACCCACTTCACTCAACGAATAAAAGGGTCGGATACGCTTTCACTTTATCTGCCGAGTAGATCGGCAATAGTATTATGTCATATTTAAAATTTAACAAGTCTGAGTTGGTCAATTTGGAATATTCTCTTCAAAGAGAGATTCTTGCCACTAACAGGACGGGAGGTTATTGCAATACTACCATCGTTGGCTGCAATACCCGTAAGTATCACGGACTTTTCGTCCTTCCCATCGATAGATTCGAAGGGAAGCGATATGTCCTTCTTTCCGCGTTGGATGAGACGCTTATCCAACATGAGCACGAGTTCAATCTCGGTATCAGATGCTATGGAGACACTATTTATGAACCGAGAGGTCACAAATACATAAGTGATTTCGAGCTATCGAAGTCTTGTTCCATCACCTACAGGGTAGGTGGGATGCTTTTCCGCAAATCTTTGATTTTCCTTCACAACCAAGAGCAGCTCCTTATCAAATATACCCTCTTGGAAGCTCATTCTCCCACTATTCTTCGTCTTAAACCATTTCTCGCCTTCAGAGAGATTCATGCTCTTACTCAGGCCAATAATGAAGCAGATACTCGTTACACCCTCGTCGATAATGGTTGTTCTTTCAAAATGTATGATGGGTTCCCCACTCTCTTTTTGCAGCTCAACCGTAAATCGGAATTTGTCCCCATTCCCAATTGGTACTACAATGTAGTTTACAAAGAGGAACAGAGAAGGGGATTTGACTACAAGGAAGATCTTTTCAACCCCGGTTATTTTGAACTTCCCATCAAAAAGGGACAATCTGTGGTGTTATCCGTCTCCACCCATTCCATTGCCACCAAGGGTTTGGTCAAATCTTTTGATGATGAAGAGAAGCTGCGCCTCTCGAGAGACAGTTATCTTGATTGTCTCAGACTTACTGCCAAGCAGTTTATCATAAGTCACAATGACTTGAAAGAGGTGCTGACCGGATATACATGGCTCGGAAAAGGTTTGAGAGAGACGCTGATCGCCCTTCCAGGTCTTACCCTTTTCAATGACGGAGACCTTGCCCTCTTCGATGAGATAATCAACAGTACTTACAAGATATACAAACATCAGATAACTGAAGGCTCTCGTCAGGTGGATGCAGCTCTGTGGTTTTTCTGGGCTGTGCAGCAATATGCCCTTTACACCAAAGACAGTCAGGCAGCTTATCTGAAATATCGCAAGCTGCTTAAAGAGATAATCACTTCTTTTGTCAGCGGACATCGTATGGGAGTGAGCCTCCATGATAATGGTCTGTTGTGGGCTAAGATGGGTGGAGTAGCTATGACTTGGATGAATGCCTACAACGATGAAGGTGAGCCCATAACCGAAAGGGGTGGATATCAGGTCGAGACTAATTCACTGTGGTACAATGCTATCGCTTATCTTGTCAATATGGAATCGGCCTATGGTAAAGACAGACGGGCTGTCTCTGTATGGAAAAAGATTAAAGAGAAGATAGAACAGAATTTCTATCCGATGTTTTGGGTAGAAGAGAGAGGCCATCTGGCTGATTATATCGATGAAAAGGGACAAAACAAGTTTACGAGACCCAATCAGATATTTACGACCGCTTTCGAATATTCTCCCCTCTCAGAGGAGGTAAAGGCCAATATTATTAATGCTGTTAAGAAAGAACTTCTCACTACCCGCGGTATCAGGACGTTATCTCCCAAAAACCCTCTTTACAAGGGAGTATATGATGGTAACCAACATCAAAGAGATCTTGCCTATCATCAAGGCTCCACGAGAGTATGGTTGCTTCCTTTCTACATCGAAGCCAATATTAAACTTTATGGGGAAGTATTTGAGAGGAGCGCTGAAGAGTTGGTAAATGCTTTTGAAGAAGATATGAATGTACACGGAATAGGATCTATCTGTGAATTATACGACGGCAACCCTCCACACAATCCTCACGGGGCGATATCAAGCTCTGTGGCTGTGGCAGGTATTTTGCGCGCCAAATATCTTATTGCACATATCAAAAAGGAGGAACTATGAAAGTTCTGATGTTTGGATGGGAATTTCCCCCGCATATTTCAGGTGGTCTTGGTACTGCCTGCTTTGGGATGGTAAGAGGATTGTCTCATCAAGGGGTGGAAGTGCTTTTTGTCATGCCTTCTGCTACCGGTGACGAAGATGGAAGTTTTGCCAATATCATCAACGCAAGCGAAGTAGAAGCTTCTGATATTATGGTCACGCCTAAAGATTTTCTGAATAAAGTAGAATTTCTAAAAGTTGACTCTAATCTGGTTCCATATATCGACCCTGAAGTTTTTTCTGAAATGGTGTCTGTGGAGCAGAAGTCTCATGTTGATTACCTTACCAGACAATACAAACAGAAATTCAAATTTTCCGGAAAATATGGCACCAATCTTATGGAAGAGGTGGCAAGATATGCATTGGTGGGGGGTACCATTGCCCTTAAAAATGAGTTTGATGTCATTCATGCTCACGATTGGCTTACATATCCTGCAGGAGTCGCAGCCAAACGTTTGAGCGGGAAGCCTTTAGTTATCCATGTGCATGCTACGGAATTTGACAGGAGCGGTGAGAATATCAACACTCAGGTTTATGATATTGAGAAGATGGGTATGGATGCGGCCGACAGAATCATTACAGTAAGTAATCTCACTCGCAACATCGTCATTACCAAATATGGGATTAATCCCTCTAAAGTATTTACAGTTCATAATGCAGTAGATTTCTCAGGTAAGGATCAAATCGAAATGAAGCGAGGTGTTCCTGAGAAGGTGGTCACTTTTTTAGGGCGTATCACATTTCAAAAGGGACCTGAATATTTTATTGAAGCTGCTGCCAAAGTTCTCAAAAGATATCCCAATGTACGTTTTGTAATGGCAGGAAGTGGAGATATGTTAAATACATCCATCAGACGTGCCGCCAAACTTGGCATTGCCACCAAATTTCACTTTACCGGATTTCTAAAAGGGGAAGATGTTAACAGGATGTTTGCATATTCAGATGTATATGTGATGCCTTCGGTCTCAGAACCTTTCGGTATCTCTCCTTTGGAAGCGATGAGATCAGGTGTTCCTTCCATTATCTCCAAACAATCAGGCGTGGCTGAAGTTCTGAAACATTCCATAAAAGTGGATTTTTGGGACATTGATGCCATGGCTGATGCTATTTACGGGTTGTTGGCATACCCTGCTCTATCCTCTATGGCCTCGAAGTATGGCCTGCAAGAGGTAAACTCTCTCAAGTGGGACAATGCCGCTGCCAAAATTAAAGACATTTATTTATCAACACAGAAATAAAATGAAACCCTCGATTTGTTTGTATTTTCAAGTTCATCAACCGGACAGGCTGAGACAGTATCGTTTCTTCGATATAGGCAATGACTCTCATTATTTTGATGATTTTTCCAACAGAACAATACTCAGAAGAGTGGCAGACCGTTGCTATATTCCTATGAACAATCTTCTTCTGGATGTTATCAAGAAATATGGTAAACGTTTCAAAGTCGCTTTTTCCATTTCTGGAGTTGCTCTCGAACAATTTGAGAAGTTTGCTCCCGATGTGTTGGAAAGTTTTCAGAAATTATCTGCTACAGGGTGTGTTGAGTTTCTGGCAGAGACCTATTCCCATTCTCTTGCCTCCTTGGTATCGGAATCCGAATTTAAGAAGCAGGTCGAACTTCATGCTACCGCTGTGAAAAAGTATTTTGGGCATAAACCCAAAACTTTCCGCAATACTGAACTTATTTATTCTGATAAAATAGGGGAGATGGTATTCAATATGGGATACAGTACTATTCTTACAGAAGGTGCCAAAAACATTCTTGGATGGAAATCTCCCAATTATGTCTACGCCAATGCCATAAACCCCCGTCTGAAACTGCTTTTAAGAAACTTTAACCTAAGTGATGACATAGCATTCAGATTCTCTGACAGGTCCTGGTCCAAATGGCCTGTGGACTGCAATAAATATGTTTCCTGGCTTACTGAGGCTGTTAAAGATGGTGAGATAATCAATCTGTTCATGGATTATGAAACTTTCGGTGAGCACCAAAATATCAACACCGGTATCTTCGATTTTATGCGCTATCTTCCAGACTTGATACTTTCGAATACAAATTTCGAATTTACCACCCCATCTCTTGCAGCTAAAAAATTGCAACCTGTTGCGCCACTCAACGTCCCCTTCCCAATATCATGGGCAGACGAAGAGAGGGATGTCACTGCATGGCTGGGCAATGAACTTCAGAACGAAGCTTTCTCCAAGCTCTATGATCTCAAAGACAAAGTGATTGCCGCTGACGATCACATACTCAATGAAGATTATCTCAAATTGCAAGAGAGCGACCATTTCTACTACATGTGTACCAAATTTTTCTCTGATGGAGCTGTTCACAATTATTTTAATCCTTATGACACTCCCTACGAGGCTTTTATCAATTATATGAATGTTTTAAGCGACTTTATTCTCAGAGTTGACAAGAAACTCAAACAAGATTAATTCCCAATATTATTTTTTATGAATCCTAATAAACTCATCGCACCCGACTATCTTTTCGAGGTTAGTTGGGAGGTGTGCAACAAGGTAGGTGGAATACATACCGTAATTGCTACCAAATCGTTAAATATCTCCAAAGAATATAAAAATAGACATATACACATAGGACCTGATGTCTGGATGGACACAGACAAAAATCCTGAATTTACCGAAGACCCCATTCTCTTCAGAACTTGGAGAATGAATGCCAATGAAAATGGTCTCAGATTTAGAGTCGGTAGATGGAATGTGCCGGGTAAGCCTATCTCCATACTGGTCGATTTCACACAATTTATTGCCAAAAAGAATGAAATTCTTACCGAATACTGGACCAAATTCAAACTTGATTCCCTAAGTGGTCAGTGGGATTTTATAGAATCAGCACTTTTCGGATATGCTGCAGGTAAAGTGATAGAGAGTTTTGTGACTTTCAATCTTCATTCACACGAAAAGGTCGTTGCTCAATTTCATGAGTGGATGACCGGGGCAGGATTGCTTTATCTCAAAGAGACTAAGCTTCCGATAGCTACTGTGTTTACCACTCATGCTACGGTGGTGGGCAGATGTCTCGCATGCAATAATGTGAAGCTATATGATACTCTGAGTACTACCAATGGAGACGAGAATGCTCGTTATTTCAATGTGATGGCCAAACACTCTCTCGAAAAATGTTCGGCCAACAACGCAGATGCTTTCACTACCGTAAGTGATATCACTGCCAGAGAATGTGCACAATTTCTCGAAAAGAAAGTCGATGTTATCACTCCTAATGGTTTCGATGACAGTATTACTCCCAAAGAGGAAGATTTTCTCAAATGTGAGACTCAAGCTCGCAAAAAACTCCTTGACATCGCCTCTGTGATGAGTGGGGATGATTGTTCTGATTCTGTCATTGTAGCCATCAGCGGGAGATATGAATATAAGAACAAAGGGATAGATGTCTTTCTCGATGCCCTTGGCCAACTTAAAACATCATCTTACAGTGGTAAGACTATTGCAGCTTTCATCATGATACCGGCTGCTCACAATGGCCCCAATAAAGATCTTCTGGCCACGATTAATAATGGTTCGGGTTCCTACACTACAGATACCACTCATTATCTTGCTAATCCCGATACAGACACTATCATGCACAGGATTAAGGAACTCGGACTTACCAACAAGCATGGAGACAAGGTCAAAGTGTTTTATGTCCCAAGTTACCTCAATGGCAATGACGGTATTTTTAATGTTAGATATTATGACCTTCTTATCGGGATGGACCTCACCATCTTCCCTTCCTATTATGAGCCGTGGGGATATACTCCTCTCGAATCTCTTGCTTTCAAAGTACCCACTATCACCACTTCTCTGACAGGGTTCGGGACATGGGTTAAAGACCATTATAAAGGAGAGCACAAATCTATCTCCGTGATAGAAAGAAATGATTCCAATTATGCGACAGTGGTGGAAGGTGTAGCAGCTAAAATAATGGAGATTTCCTCTCTTGGTGAAGCCGACAGGGCACTCTACAAAGCCAATGCTAAGGATGTGTCGAAGATAGCTCTTTGGGAGAACAATATCCAATATTACAAACAGGCATATTCCATAGCATTATCTAAAATCGGTGAAAGGTTGGGTTCACTGGTCGATTTCTCCGAAGAACAAACTGTTCAGTACCAGCAGACAGAAACCTCTAAACCTAAATGGAACAGGGTTATCGTCACAAGGGCTATCCCCGACAGACTGAAATATTTGGATATTATTTCCAAAAATATGTGGTTTTGCTGGAATCAGGAAGCTTTGGATCTGTTTAAGAGTATCAATTCAGGACTATGGAAAGCAGTCGATAAAAACCCAATAGCTCTTCTCGACCTTCTTACTCTCAAAGACTACAAGGCATTGGAAGGCAACTCCAAATTCTTGGAAAGGCTTGATAAAGTGACAGCTGATTTCAATGAGTATATGGATGGCAAGAAAGAGAAATCAAAACCTTCCATAGCCTATTTCTGTATGGAGTTCGGACTCGACACTTCTCTGAAAACTTATTCCGGAGGTCTTGGCATCTTGGCAGGAGATTACCTCAAAGAGTCAAGTGATATGAAAGTCAACATGACCGGTATCGGACTTCTGTATCGTTACGGATATTTCAAACAGCTTCTCACCGCACAGGGCGATCAGGTCTCCAGCGAAGATGCTCAGAATTTCATGAAGATTCCTGCCACCCCCGTGAGAGACGAGGATGACAAATGGGTCACTATCTCGGTGGCTTTCCCGGGTCGTAATGTCTATGCCAGACTTTGGAGAGTGGATGTCGGTAGGACAGAACTCTACCTTATGGACACAGACTTTGAAGATAATCTGCCTGAAGATCGTCAGATAACATATTCACTTTATGGTGGAGATTGGGAAAACAGACTCAAACAGGAATTGTTGCTGGGCATAGGAGGTATAAAGGCTTTACGAATTCTAAATATTCCCATTGACATATATCATTGCAACGAAGGTCATGCTGCATTTACAGGTATCGAAAGATTGCGTGAATTTGTTGTGGATGACAATCTTTCATATACTGAAGCACTTGAAGTGGTACGCGCATCCTCACTTTTCACTACACACACCCCTGTTCCTGCAGGGCACGATGCTTTCAGCGAAGATATGTTGAGGACTTATATTTCTCATTTCGCCGAGAAACTCAAAATAGACTGGCCTACACTTATGGCATTGGGAAAGATTCATGTCAACGATCCTTCTGAAAAATTTTCAATGAGCAATCTGGCTTGTAACATCTCTCAGGAGACCAATGGTGTCAGTTGGCTCCATGGTAAAGTCAGCAGAGAGATTCTTGCAGATATGTGGCCTGGATTTCTCCCCGAAGAATTGAAAAATGTCGGATATGTCACCAACGGAGTGCATTATCCTACTTGGACAGCCCCTCAGTGGAAAGAACTTCATGAGAAAGTGTTTGGTGAAGAATTTAAAACGCATCATTATGATAAAACTTGTTTCCAGGGGATATACAAGGTAAGTGACGCAGAGATTTGGAACATCCGTAAAGACTTGCGCAAGAGACTCATTGAAGTGGTTAAAAAACGCATTTCAGACCCTGTGGCTTCAAGTCATTATTCTCCTCATCAGAAGATAACCATTCTCGACAATTTGAGAGACGACATCCTCACTATCGGCTTTGCACGTAGATTTGCCACTTACAAGAGGGCTTCCCTACTATTCAGAGACATCAACAGACTTGATCAGATAATAAATAATCCCAAACAACCGATTCAATTTATTTTTGCCGGAAAGGCTCATCCTGCAGACAAAGCAGGTCAGGATCTTATCAAAAAGATTATTGATATTTCCAAGATGCCTCAATTCATTGGTAAAGTGGTTTTTGTTCCAAACTATGACATCAATTTAGCCAAATTCCTGGTACAGGGGGTAGATGTGTGGATGAATACACCTACAAGACCTCTCGAGGCTTCCGGAACTTCCGGTGAGAAGGCTGTAATGAATGGTGTTATGCATTTCTCTGTGCTTGACGGATGGTGGGTAGAAGGCTATAAACAAGATGCAGGATGGGCTCTTCCTCTTGAAAGGACTTATGACAATCAGGATTTCCAGGATGAATTGGATGCCGCTACTATCTACAATATGCTTGAGAACGAAATAGCTCCCAAATTTTATAAAGTTGACGGCAAGACAGGTATCCCTGTGGCATGGGTGGGCATAATTAAGAACACTATTGCCAAAGTTGCCTGCGACTTTACTACCAACAGGATGCTTTCGGACTACATCTCCAATTATTACGAACCTCTTTACAAGAGATATTGTTCTCTCATAGATAACGATTTTGCTGTTGCCCGTGAGATTTCTTTCTGGAAGAAGAAGATGCGCAGAGGCTGGCCACATGTGGAGCTCAAGAGTTATGTTATGCCAAGCAACTCCAATGAACAGCTTATGTTGGGTAAAGATTGTTATGCGGAATGTCAGATCTTCGTAGGAGACATTGACCCGCATGACATAGGAGTGGAACTTGTCTATTGTACTGTAGATTCCAAAGGCAATTATCATGTGAAAGGCAGCTTCAATTTTGATTATATCTCCATCGATAATGGTGTAGCTAAGTACACCTGTAACATACTTCCAAGTGCCACAGGCCTCTATCAAGTGGCCGGAAGGATCTTTGCAAAGAACGACCTGTTGCCTCACAGACAAGATTTTGAATTAGTAAGATGGTTGTAGCTGCCACCGGTTTTTTTGATGGTGTTCACTTGGGACACAGAGCAGTTCTTAATACTTTGAAAGAAAAGGCAAAAGAATTGAAGCAGCAGAGTGCTGTCATCACTTTCTGGCCCCATCCTCGCAATGTTCTTCAGCAAGATGCTTGCGATTTGCGTCTTTTGAATACTCTCGAAGAGAAAAAAGAACTGGTCTTGGGAATGGGCATTGACCAGATTATTGTCATTCCGTTTACCAAAGATTTCAGTAAACTTGATTCCAAATCTTTTCTAAAGCAGTACCTTGTAGAGCAGTATAAGGTTTCCACTCTCATTATAGGTTATGACCATAGATTGGGGAGTACTGTCGACCAAACTCAGCAGCAACTCATCAGCATAGCTGAATCTCTCGGTATCCACGCAGTGATTGTAAAACAGGTATCTCAAGATGGTATGATGGTGAGCTCTACCAAGATAAGGAACGTGCTCTCTGTAGGAGATGTTCATAATGCAAACGAGATGCTCGGATATCACTATTCTCTGCACGGAGTGGTAGTGGTAGGCAATAAGATAGGGCGTACCATTGGATATCCTACCGCCAATATGCAACTATATGAACCTCTCAAACTTGTCCCAGGTAACGGAGTGTATGTGGTAAAAGTCAGGGTATTGGGAGGAGATTATTATGGTATCTGCAACATAGGGAAAAGACCTACCATCGGTGATAATAATCAGCGGACCATCGAGACCCACATCCTCGATTTTAACGAAGACATCTATGGTCTTGATATCAAAATAGATTTTTTGGAACGAATCAGAGCAGAACATAAATTTTCTTCTTTACAGGCTCTTACAAAGCAGCTTGCTATGGACGAAAGATTTGCCAGAAAATTCATTTCTAAATAAAAAAGTTTTATCTTTGCACAAAGGACGAAGGGTCCCGTTTAAAAAGCGGGATTCTTTTAATTTTTACTATCTATGCCAGAATTACATTACATGACTGCTGAAGGGCTCGAGAAGCTTAAAGCAGAATTAGCTCAAGCGATGAGCCAGCGTCCCGTCATTTCCAAGCAGATTGCTGAGGCTCGCGATAAAGGTGACTTATCAGAAAATGCAGAATATGATGCAGCAAGAGAGGCACAGGGTCTTCTTGAACTTAAGATATCGGTGCTTCAGGATAAAGTAGCCAATGCTCGTGTCATTGATGAGTCAAGAATCAATACCGAAGTGGTGCAAATGCTCAATAAAGTTAAGATTAAAAACACTGCCAATAATACTATCGCAGAATATACCCTGGTAGGTGAAAGCGAAGCCAATTTCAGAGAAGGGAAGCTTGCAGTAGCCACCCCCATCGGCAAAGCACTTATCGGCAAGAAAAAGGGTGACATCGTGGAGGTAACTGTTCCTTCAGGGATTCTTAAATTCGAAATATTGGACATATCTATATAATTATGGCATCAGTTTTTACTAAGATTGTAAATGGAGAGATTCCTTCCTACAAAGTGGCCGAATCTGATAAGTTCTATGCTTTTTTGGATATTTCGCCTTTGACAGAGGGTCATACTTTGGTCATCCCCAAGAAAGAGATTGATTATATCTTCGATATAGACGACCCTCTTTATCAGGAACTTTTTCTATTTGCCAAAAAGGTAGCTAAAGCTATTAAAAAAGCTATTCCATGCAAGAGAGTCGGTGTGGCTGTGCTTGGGATGGAAGTTCCTCACGCTCATATTCACCTTGTTCCCCTTCAAAGTGAAGGCGATCTCGATTTTAGAAAAGAAAAACTATCTCTTTCGCCTGAGAGATTTCAAGAGATAGCTAAAAGCATTAACATCAATTTTTAACGTATGAAACGTTTCTTCTATGCACTTCTTCTTCTCATTTTTGCAGTCTCATGCAAAGAGAAGAATGGTTCTACTATTGTGCTCTCTATCGAAAATGCTCCTGACAGCAGCGAGGTAGTCATATCCAAATTGGCTATCAACAAAATCGTCCCTTTGGATACGGTTATGATCAAAAGCTCTAAAATGAAGTATACAATCCCCTTACAAAAAGGTTCCCCGGAATTTGTATATATCAATTATATGGGCCGTAAGATAACTTCCATGGTGGCTCTCCCATCAGAAAAAGTCACAATAGTTGCTGATGCCCATGGCAATGTCACTTCATTCGAAGGGTCTGAAGAATCCATCAGGTTAAGACAATTGGAAGAGGATGCAGCGGTACTCCAATCCAAATTTGATTCTCTCTCAAAAGTATTGGAAGTGGCCCATGAGAAGTCTTTACCTGACGAACAAAAACGTATCAGCACCCAGATAGGTGGACTTTATGTCGGACAAAAGCGTAAATCTATCAAGTACATCTACGACCATCCCAAGTCATTCACTGTAATCCCAGTCATATATCAAAAGATCACACCTGAACTTCCGATTTTCGCTGAGATTACAGATGTGCTCTTGTTTCAGAAAGTGTATGATTCTTTGCAGCCACTGTATCCGTCATCACCTTACATAATTTCTCTTGCAGATGAGATAACACGCAGAAAAAACAAATTGGAGATGAGAGAGATAGTGTCGTCTGCGCGTGAAGTCAGTTTTCCCGATGTCAGTCTGATGGATATCTCGGCACGCCCCAGGACATTGTCAGACTATGAAGGCAAAGTGATAATCCTGCTATTCTCAGTTATTTCAGATGACAATCAGAAAGTGTTTAATGCAGATCTTAAGGAGCTGTATGATGATTATAGTTACAGAGGTCTGGAGATCTACCAGATCTCTCTTGATAGTGAGAAAACGATTTGGGCTTCTCAAGTCAAACAGCAGGCACTTCCGTGGGTATGTGTGTACGATCCTGAAGGGGCTGCTTCTCCCAATGTCGCGATGTACAATGTAGAGAAAGTACCCGCCATGTTCATAATCTCCAAAAACGGAAGCATGGTGGCCAAAGATATTTATGACATTAACTCTTTGGAAAGGGTGATTGCCACACAGATCAGATAAGTTTTTTCTTGCTGATTCCGGCAACAAATTCTTTAAGATAGAAGGGTTCAAAGTATGCACGATCTTTGAACTCTTTTTTATTCCATCTATCGGTGGTAGGTCTGACCATCCCTTTGGCAGATGGACAGCATGAGATAAAGGTGCTTTTATCAAGAGCTTCAGAGGGGAGAATGTGTTGAAGCTTTTCCACGCCGTCTCCTATAAACACTATCGAAGAATAGTGTTGGAATTCATCTGAGAAGCTATTGCTATCCAATACTTTTGCTGAAATATCCGAAAGTTGATGGCCTGAACTGTCATACAAAGCAGTATATACTTCCATTCTTCTGGCGTCTATCATAGGGATGATGAGACTTCCCTCTCTGACACCGTCAGCGATGGCCATCTCCGAGAGAATATTCAAAGTGCCGACTCCTATGAGAGGAATGTCCACCCCAAAGCATATCCCCTTGGCAGTAGATACGCCCACTCTCAGACCTGTATAAGATCCAGGACCTTCCCCGACTGCGACAGCAGACAAGTCTTGAATAGAAAGAGAGGATTCTTCCAAAACTTCCTTGATAAAGGGGGCAAGCATACTGGCGTGTGCCTTTGGAATATCGGTCTCTCTGTATGCTACTATGCGATCATCGCAAGAGATGGCTGTAGAGCATTTCTGAGTACCGGTCTCGATAAGAAGAAAATTAGGCATTATTTCTTCGTTGAAGAGGTGACTTTCAAATCATCTTTCAGAGTCTTGTTGATGGTAGAGTAGGGGCCGGTTACTATCGAAGTATTTTGGTCGATACCATCAATGATTTCGATATTGTTGATGTCCTGAATACCGGTAATAATTTTGGCCGCCTTGACAGTAGAGAGCGAATCTGAATAGACATATACATACTCACCTTCCGCACCAATCTTGGTAGTGACAGCCTGAAGAGGGACAGTGAGGATATTCTCTTTTTTCTCGGTGATAATCTGCACAGATGCAGACATCCCCGGTCTGAAAGGGATGGATTTGGTATTGATAATATCCCGATATGAGTCGGGAAGAATCTCGACTTTGACTTCGAAATTGGTGACTTGCTCTGTAGTAGAACCGATGTTCTTGGCAGAATTGGCTATTTGAGTGACAATCCCTTTAAATACTCTGTTGGGATAGGCATCGACATCTATGGTGGCAGTATCTTTTTCTTTGATTCTGATGATGTCATTCTCATTGACATCCACCAATACTTCCATTTTATCGAGGTTGGCTATGCGGAGCATTTCGGTGCCGGCCATTTGAGATGTACCCACAACACGCTCTCCTCTTTCCACACTAAGCTTGGAGATGATGCCATCCATAGGGGCATAAATGATGGTCTTTATGAGATTTTCCTCAGCTTCTTTGAGAGAGGCATTGGCACTTTGAACATTATATTCTGCAGCTTTGAGCTGTTCTTTGGCCACTTCGTATTGTGAGATAGCGGTCTCATAATCTGACTGAGAAATGGCTTTCTGCTCATAAAGAGTCTTGTTACGATTGTAACTCAATTCTATCTGTCTGAGCTGCGCCTGCTGCTGAGTGTATTGGGCTTTGATAGAATTAAGAGAGGCGATGGCTCTATCTCTGAGAGAGATGTAAACATCCTGTTTGATCTTGATGATTAAATCCCCCTTCTTGACATAATCTCCCTCCTCGTAATTGAGCTCGATAATCTCTCCTGAGACATCGGGGGAGATCTTAACTTCTGTTACGGGCTGTATCTTGCCGTTGGCAGGAATAGATTCCACTATTGTCGAAATGGATGGGTGTCCGATTTCTACAACAATCCCTTCTTTTTTATTGGTTAATTTATAAATCACAAGTGCAGCAATGAGAACTGCCGCAACTACTATAAAAATCCATGTTTTGGGACTCTTTTTCTTTTTTGACATAACATTATAGAGATATGGGGATTCCTTTGTAGAAATCTAAGATTTTTAATTGAAATACCAATTGATATTTTGCTTGATAGTATTCTGACTGAGCTTTGAAAAGATTGGTCTTGGAAACTGTATAATCTGTACTGTTGACTGCCCCTACATTGAATTTCTGCTCCACGAATCTGAAAGATTCCTGCATAGCCTTGAGATTGATGTCAGAAGCGAGTAATTTCTGATAATATGAATTGGCATCATTGACAGCTGTCTGTATCTCTTTATAGAGATTTTGATGTTGGGAACGAAGTTCTATCTCTTTGCTCTCAACTGCAAGTTTGGCATTCCTGACATTGGTGTTCACTCTCCAGTTGGAAAAAATGGGGATACTCAATCCGAAGCCGAGAGATGGATTGAAGTTGTTCCCCAACTGGGTGAAAAACGGATCAGAAGTATTTGAACTGAAAAATGTACCATAACCGGCTGAAAGTGAAAGGCGTGGATAGTAACTTCCCTTGGCCACCCTAAGGTCATACTTGCTCTTCTGAAGCGAAAGTTCGGCGCTCTTTATCCTCGGTAAAGCTGTAGATGTCTCGTAAAGACTGTCTATGTCTGCCTTTACGAATGACTCTATGGCGTATTCAATATCTGGAGAAGAAATCTCAAAATCGCGGGAAAACTGAAGGTCAAGCAGCTGCATGAGGGTAAGTGTGTTCGTCACAACATTGTTCTCTGCAGTGACCACTTGCACCCTCTCAGTGGCAAGCTGTGCCTCAATATCGAGCAGGGCTGTATATGCCTGATTACCTGCGTCTACAAGCTTCTTGGTGCGTTCGCGCTGCTCGGCAATGGATTTAAAGTTTTCCTGAGTGGTGGTGAGAATCTGCTTGGCAAGCAGTACCTGCAGAAAAGCTTTGGTAATCGATATTGAGATATTGTTTTTGAGTTTGCTGACCTCTTGGAGTGATATTTCCAAAGAAGATTGATTGCTCTTAATAGTATTGAATTTGGCAAGTCCATCAAAAAGAGTAGCAGAAGCATTGACAGAACCTGAAGTGCTGCTGGAGAGCTTATGGTCGATGACTTTCAGTGTCTGGAGGTCAATGGACTTTCCCCAACTCATATTTTGGCTCAAGGAGCCGGAAAAACTGGGAGCCAAATCTATTTTGGACTGAGTGAGAGTGTTTTTATTCTGTTGAACTGCTATGTTCTGCTGTTTAATCTGAAGATTGTTTTCCCAAGCGTAGTTGATGCACTTTTCAAGTGTCCACAATTCCTGAGCGTAACAGTATAAAGGTGCAAGTGCCAAAAACACTGCTAATGATAAGAATCTTTTATACATACACTATGCTTTCTCTAAATAGAGCGCAAATATAAGAAAAAGATGTTCGGGAATTCTCCCGAACATCAATTATTTACATATCACCCTTGAACAGAGTAATTATAGTATTCTACGTCGTTGGAACTTATAAATGCTTTCCATAGGAGTTTGGCAATCATCCCACATCCTATTCCCAACATTTTAACAAATTCTGCGAATTCGGCAGAGCGACCTCCGGCTATGATACAAGCCTGATCTTGGTCAACAGTTATAAAATTGTCATTGTGTTTCATAAATCTTGTTTTTAAAAAAAGTTAAACCATGTTCCATCCCTCTTCGAATCCCTGCATAAAGTCATCTTTATACTCTTTGAGAGTGTTGTAAATCTCTTCGAGAGTTTTCAGGATGGCCCAAAGCTCTCTAAATGAAATTCCCCCTTTAATGGAGTAAAGTTGGGAAGAATCAATTGATTCAAACCCCTCATACTTCCTTAGATTAATTCTTTCCATAATGTTGAATATTAATAAATTATACTGCTATTGAAGGTGTGCAGATTTCCACCGTCGAATGCGCATTCGATGTTATGTCTATGATATTGTCGCACATAGTGAGACTCTCTCTCTCGTGACTGATGAGAATAATAGTAATGCCTTCACTTGCCAAATCTCTGATAAGCTTTGATATGGTCATCCTTCCTGACACATCGACAGAGGATGTTACCTCATCCAATATGAGCACTTTAGGCTCTCTATACAATGATCTTACAAGTGCTATTTTTTGTTTTTCACCCCCTGACAGGAGTGCAGCTCGTTCACCTGTCCTGCTGAGCAGCCCTTCGGGGAATGATAAGATAGTATCGTATACTCCCACTTTCTTACATAGTGATATGATTTTATCTATATCGGCATTTTGGGTATCGGGTGAGATATTCTCCAAGATGGTGCCGTCGAAAAGGTCAACTCTTTGAGGGACTATGGAGATATATTGTCGCCACTGAGAAAGAGGTATTTGAGCAATATTGACATCACCTGCCATGATGGTACCTCCTCTGGGCACATCGCCTCTCATCAAAAGGGTGGCAAGAGTACTTTTCCCGCAGCCATTGTTACCGATTATTGCATTGATTTGTCCCTTCTTGAGCCTGAAAGAGATATTGTCAAAGAGAGGTGCTCTCCCAGGGTAAAAAAAGGAGAGGTTCTGAACGCAAATATCCATACTTTCCGTAAGGCTTACATTGAGAGTGCTCCCGGTATCTTCTGAATCGAGGTCGAGAATCTCAAAAAGTCGTTCAGCCGCTATGTTTGCTTCAGTCACCTGACTGTTACTCTCCAAAAGTGTCATTATGGGAGAAGTGAAAAAAGTGACAATCGTGTAGAATGATACCATCTCTCCGATAGTGAGTTCCGAATGAATAACGAAATAAGAACCAATCAATATCACCATCAGTGAGAGAGATTTGGTGATGGCATCTGAAGCAGTGAAAAAAGCGACTCCGTTTTTCCCTCCACGATAGAGATTACCGGCGAAGGAGACATACTCCTTTTCAATCTTCCTGGAAGTTGCCTTTCCGGAACCAAAATATCTGATACCTCTGATGGAAGAGATAGTCTCTATGGTCATCCCTTCGAAACGGGCGGAGGCTTCAATGATTTTTTTATTCCTTCTTTTGTTGACTGTGTCTGAAATCTTGTATAGGATGGCATACAAAGGGACGAACATCAGTGTCAAAAGGGCCAGTTTCCAATAATATGTGAAGAGAATAAGAATCGAAGCTAGAAAAGAAATGATACTGACGATAATGACAGTCAGTCTGACAGAGACGAAATTCCTTATGCGATAAGCGTCTCCGATACGGGAGTTAAGCTCCCCACTGCTCCTGTTACTGAAAAACGAGAGTGGAAGTTCAAGCAATTTGTTAAGATAGGCCATTATCAGATGAGCATCTACCTTGATGCTCGTTCTTACCATCAAAAGGGAACGGACATATCCTACGAAAAGGGAAAGTCCCATCAGTAAAAGCATGGCGACTGAAAAGAAAATGAGCAGAGGTATATCTTTGGATGGCAATACTTTGTCAATGATTTGTTGAAGGAAAAGAGAAGAACTCAGACCGATGACAATAAAAATGATGGCGCCGACAAATGAGGAAAGAAGCTCTTTTCGATTTACTTTGAACAGAGTGGCGCAACGAGAAAGAAGGCTTTTTCTTCTCTCTCCCTTCTGAAAATCAGGTGATGGGGCCATTATTACTATATACCCGCTCCACAATTCTTCCAATTCACCATGTGTCAATCTATGCAGCTCTCCATCCTCCGGGTCAAGGATAAGGGCTTTTTTTCTATCCATCTCGTATAGAACGACGAAATGCAACCAGCCATCTTTTCTCTGAAGATGAAGAATGACAGGTTTGTCGATACTTATCAGGTCGTGGATATTTTTAACCTTGGCTTTGAGTGCCTTGGCACTCATACCCACCTTAGGGGCTGCATCGAGGATCCCTTTCAGACTGGTACCGGTCTTATCGGTGCCGCAGGCGTCCCGAATAACTGTCAGTGGAAGGTTAAGCCCATAGAAAGAGCAAATAGAAGAGATGCAGGCAGCTGCACAGTCGGTCTTATCGTGTTGACGAATCTTAATCTCACTTCTCATAGCTGTAAGTTCATAGTAATGAATAAGTGAGCAAAGGAATGATGCAGATCAACAAGGATATGACGAGAATGAGTACGTAGGATGATATTATCCTTTCGTTTAAACGGGGAAGCATCCCCTCGACCGTCTTTAAAATTTCGGATTGTAAATTTTCTTCTTCCATCGCCTCAAGTTTTGTTTTCTGCTACAAAACTAATAGATGAGATGAAAGAAAAAGAACGATTTTGTCAATACTTTTTTGTTACGCAGGAATTACCCCTTTGCCTGTAGTTGTGAAGAAAGTCTTCAAGTAAGGAAAGATTACGTCGGTAACTTTGGTAATGGGTCCTATGAGTTTGGACTCGGACATCTTGTCGGAAGGTATTAAGACAAACCAGCTTTCGTTGACATAGTTGATTAACGAAATGAATACTCCCACTATGAGGACAGCAGCAAATAAGGCGAAAATCACCCCAAGAAGCCTGTTGAGCCAGCCCAGGGTAGTAATCTTTATGATTTTCTCCACGAGTTTGCCTATCAGGGACATACAAAGAATGACAGCGATAATGATGAGGGCAAAAGAGACGATCTTTACTATCGACTCTGAAGCATTGAGCCATTGTTTGAGCCAACCCGAGAGAAGAGAAGAAAACTTGTAGGCGAGGAAAAATCCGAGCAGGAGCCCTGCGATGCCTCCGATCTGTTTGATGAATCCGTCTTTGATGCCTTTGAAGATGGCTATCGCAAATATTACCAGGATGACGATGTCTATCAATGGAAATTTCATAGGATGAGTTTTAACATTAGTCTCCAAAAGTAAGAAAGAATAATCTATCTGCAAAAAATACTATCTTTGCGTGCTAAAATGAAACAGATGAAGTTTAAGGAGTATAAAGGATTAGATTTAGTCGATATAAATCGTTCGGTATTAAATAAATGGAAGGAAGATAATCTCTTTCACAAGTCTTTGGAATTTAGAAAAGATTGTCCCAAATATGTCTTCTTCGAAGGTCCTCCTTCTGCCAACGGCATGCCCGGCATTCATCACGTGATGGCTCGTTCCATAAAAGATGTCTTCTGCAGGTATAAGACTCAGATGGGATATCTTGTCGAGAGAAAAGCGGGATGGGACACACACGGACTTCCGGTGGAGCTCGGAGTGGAGAAAATGCTTGGCATTACCAAAGAGGATATCGGGAAGAAAATCTCTGTAGAGGAGTATAACAAGACTTGTCGTCAGCAGGTGATGAGATATACCAAAGAATGGATGTCGCTCACTGAGAGAATAGGGTACTGGGTAGATATGGATGACCCATACATTACATACGACAATCGATATATCGAGACGCTCTGGTATCTTCTCAAGAAAATATATGATAAAGGGCTCTTGTACAAAGGGTACTCCATACAACCTTACTCTCCTGCAGCAGGTACCGGACTAAGTTCGCACGAGTTGAACCAGCCCGGCTGCTACAGAGATGTAAAGGATACCACCGCTGTGGTACAATTTACTGTAATACGTGATGATAAATCGGAGAGACTTTTTGAACTCTCCGGAGGTGATTCCGTATTCTTCCTCGCTTGGACCACTACCCCCTGGACTCTTCCATCCAACACAGCATTGTGCGTCGGACCGAAGATAGAATATGTGATGGTACGCTCTTCCAATCCATACACCTCTCAGCCGGGAGTATTTATCGTAGCCAAATCTCTCATAGAGGCTCATTTCAATTCCAAAATTCCATTTGAAATTATCAAGGAAGGCATTTTAGGTAAAGAACTTGCAGGCATCTCCTATCAGCAGCTCATCCCATGGATTCGTCCTGATGAAGGTGCTTTCAAAGTGATAACGGGCGACTTTGTGACCACAGAAGATGGTACAGGGATAGTGCATATTGCCCCCACATTTGGTGCAGATGATGACAAAGTGGCCAAAATCAACCATATTCCCCCGATGATGATTCGTGATGCAGCAGGTGTCATGCAGGCTCAGGTTGACCGTTCAGGTAAGATGTACCGTATTGAGGATATGGATCCTTCTTTTGTGGCAGAGAGGGTAGATACAGCTCTTTACAAAGATTTTGCAGGTCGTTTTGTCAAGAATGATTATGATGACAAAGCTACCCCGGAGACTCCCACTTTGGATGTCGATATTTGCGTAATGCTCAAGCAGCAAAACAAAGCTTTCAAAATTGAGAAGCACATTCACAATTATCCTCATTGTTGGAGAACAGACAAACCTATCTTGTACTATCCGCTCGACTCATGGTTTATCAGAAGTACTGCAGTGCAAGACCGTTTGGTAGCCCTCAATAAAACAATAGATTGGCATCCCGAAAGTACCGGAAGCGGACGTTTCGGAAAATGGCTCGAGAACTTGCAGGATTGGAATCTCTCCCGAAGCAGATATTGGGGCACCCCTCTTCCCATTTGGAGAACAGAAGATGCAGCTCAGGAAAAATGTATCGGCTCTGCCAAAGAACTCTATCAGGAGATTGAAAAGTCCTGCAAAGCAGGTTTTATGAAGAGCAATCCTATGAAAGAGGCAGGTTTTGATCCGGAGGACCAGAGTGCAGCCAATTTCCAAAAAATCGACCTTCATCGTCCCTATGTTGATAATATCGTTCTTGTTTCAGATAACGGCCGGAAAATGGTTAGAGAGAGCGACTTGATAGATGTGTGGTTCGATTCGGGAGCAATGCCTTTTGCACAGGAGGGACTTGCCAAATTGGGTAGTCCCGAATTTGGTCAGACTGCCGATTTTATAGCAGAAGGGGTGGACCAGACAAGAGGATGGTTCTTCACACTGCATACCATTTCCACCATCATCAATGATAGAATAGCTTTCAAATCTGTGGTCTCCAATGGCTTGGTGCTTGATAAAAATGGCAACAAGATGAGCAAGAGGCTGGGCAATGCCGTAGATCCTTTCAAAGCACTCGATGAATATGGAGCAGATGCTCTTCGTTGGTATATGCTCACCAATTCCCAACATTGGGACAATCTGCGTTTCGATGAAGCAGGAGTGGACGAGGTGCGCAGAAAATTCTTCGGCACTCTCTACAATACATATTCTTTCTTCGCATTATATGCTAATGTTGATGGTTTTGATAACAGGCACCCTGAGATAGATTTAAAAGAACGTCCGGAGATAGACAGGTGGCTCATCTCTTTGCTCAATACTCTCATTAAGAATGTATTGGCAAGTTATGAGAATTATGATGTCACGAGTGCCGGCAGAATGATACAGGATTTCGTCTGTGACAATCTCAGCAACTGGTATGTGAGACTCAATAGAAAAAGATTTTGGGGAGGGAACATGGACAATGATAAGCTTGCCGCTTACCAGACTCTCTATTCTGCACTTGAAACAATAGCCATACTTTCTGCACCCATCGCACCCTTCTTTATGGAGCGACTCTTCGATGACTTGAATGAAGTCTCCGGTGGACATTCAGAGATTTCAGTACATCTCATGAAGATGCCGGTCTATGACCCCAAAGCTATCGATAAAGACCTTGAAGAGAGGATGGAACTTGCACAGAAGAGTTCATCTATGATTTTGGCCCTTCGCCGTAAAGTCAACATCAAAGTTCGTCAGCCTCTCGCCAAGCTTGTGATACCTGTAATAGACAGAAAGATTGAAAAACAGTTTGTGAAAATCAAATCTCTGGTTCTCAGCGAGGTCAATGTCAAGGAAGTCGAATTTATCAAAGATACCACAGGACTGATTACCAAGAAGATAAAGCCCAACTTCAAATCTCTGGGCAAGAGGTACGGCAAATTGATGAAAGATATTTCCACTGCATTTGGTACTTTGTCTCAGAAGGAAATTTCTGCCATCGAAGAGAGCGGAGTGAATAACTCCGAGTATGTACTTCACCTTCCCTGTGGGGATGTCTCTCTTACCAATGAAGATTACCAGATTATTTCAGAAGATATGCCCGGCTGGCTTGTTGCCACGGAAGGTGCCCTTACAGTAGCTCTTGATATTACCATCTCTGATGAGCTTCGCAATGAAGGGGTAGCCAGAGAATTAATCAATAGAATTCAAAATCTCAGAAAAGATAGTAACTTTGAAGTGACCGATAAGATAAATGTCACTGTCGAGTACAAAAAAGAGATTGCGGACGCTCTCGAATCATTTCGTGATTATGTCTGCTCACAGACTCTTGCTCTCGATATAGTTTTGAAAGAACATCTTTCCGAAGGTTCAGACATCGAATGGATTGATAATGACACTGTAAAGCTCAAAATACAGAAGCAATGAAACATTCAGAGAACGATGAATTGTATATGAAGAGGGCATTGTCCATCGCACAAAGCAATGCTGTCTCTTCCGGTGGTGGTCCTTTTGGGGCTGTGATAGTCAAAGATGGCAAAATCATTGCCGAATCTTCCAATAGTGTCACAGTAGACAATGATCCCACAGCTCATGCAGAAGTCAATGCCATAAGGCTTGCCTGTAAGGTTCTTGACACTTTTGACCTCTCCGGCTGCGTCATTTACAGCAGTTGTGAGCCGTGCCCCATGTGCCTTTCAGCCATTTATTGGGCACATATAGACAGGCTTTTATTCGCAGCAGACAGAGTGGATGCAGCCAAGGCTGGATTTGATGATGATTTCATATATCGTGAACTTGCACTCCCATTGAATGAGAGAAGCATTAAGGTAGAGAGGATTATGCCTCTCGAAGGACTTCTCCCTTTCGAATCGTGGATTCACAATGACAACAAAAGAGCATATTAATTATTTGATTTTATCAAATAATATGATATTTTTACAGAATTAAATAATACAGTTATGGCTACCAAGGTTAAAAAAGAGGAAGTTCTCGAAAAAGTTCGTTACAGTGACGAAGAACTTCAGGAGTTTAAGGGAATAATTTTAGAAAAACTTGAGAAAGCCCAAGATGATTATGAGCAGCTGAAAGCTGCTATCACACATAGTACCAGCAATGACACAGAAGACACTTCCCCTACATTCAAAGTTTTGGAAGAAGGTGCTTCAGCTCTCTCCAAAGAAGAAGCAGGTCAGTTGGCACAGAGGCAATACAAATTCATTCAATCATTGGAAGCAGCTCTGGTAAGGATTGAAAACAAAACTTACGGTATCTGTCGCGAGACCGGCAAGTTAATCCCCAAAGAGAGGCTCAAATTAGTTCCTCACGCCACATTGAGCGTTGAGGCCAAACTTAATTCCCAAAAACAATGAAGCTTTCGAAAAGCCAAAAGCTTTCGATTATTGTAGTAGTATTATTGATCATTGACCAGGTCTCCAAAATCCTGGTCAAGACCAATATGCATATTGGTGAGTCTATCCCTGTCTTAGGCAATTGGTTTCAGATTTACTTCATCGAAAACGAAGGAATGGCTTTCGGAATGAAATTCGGCGGCAACTTCGGCAAATACATCCTGACTTTTCTCCGTATTGTCCTGGTAGTCGTCATCTTCATCTATCTGCGCCGTCTTCTTAAAAAAGAAGAGACTCCCATGGGTGTATTAGTCGGTATCTCCATGATCATGGTCGGTGCCTTAGGCAACATCATAGACTGCCTCTTTTACGGACTTATCTTCAACGAATCGACCTACATGCAAGTCGCCCATCTATTTCCCGAGGGTGGTGGATATGCCCCCTTCGGACTCGGCAAAGTAGTTGATATGCTATTCTTCCCCATCATCGACACCACACTCCCCGCCAATTTCCCCATCTGGGGAGGGAAAGAATTCATGTTCTTCCGTCCCATCTTCAACGTAGCCGACTCCTGTATCACCATAGGAGCCCTCTATCTCTTATTCTTCCAGTTCAGTTTCTTCTCCAAGAAACAAGATACTACACAACATTCTTCCTCCAAATAATCCTTTTTTTTGCACCGCACAAAATTATTTATACCTTTGCCACCCCTAAGGAGAGATGGCAGAGTGGTCGATTGCGGCGGTCTTGAAAACCGTTGAAGTGCAAGCTTCCGGGGGTTCGAATCCCTCTCTCTCCGCAAAAGCAAAGAAAAAGGCTCCGACGAAGTCGGGGCCTTTTTGTGTCAAAGGGCGTTGAAAGCTCGCTTTCAAAAGCCCTTTAACACAAAAAAGGGGTTCGCTTCGAAGAAGCGCCCCTTTTTCTTTGCTTTTAAGCCCGCCCCGCGCAGCGGTGAGGGAATGCGCAGCACGCAGTGCGAGCACAATCCCTTAAGCCCGCCCCGCGAATCAACCAAGCCATTCTCAGCCCAACGGCAATTTGATTCTGAGACTGGCGAGCGAAGAGTCGAGCCTCGAAGAATCAATTGCCGTGGGCAGTCAAAAACAAATTGCCTAATCAGTCAGTCAATCATGCCATTATCAACCCAGCGGCAGATTGAATTCTGAGACTGGCGAGCGAAGAGTCGAGCCTCGAAGAATCAATTGCCGGGGGCTGTCAAGGACAGATTGCCATAGGCACCCAATCAGCGATTGATGATGTGCGTACCTTTTGTTGGACGGATTTAACAATAAGATTTATATGTTTTGAGTTCGGTATTGCACCGGACTCATTCCGTTCAAAGAAGATTTGATTCTGTTGAAGTTGTAATACTTCAGATAAGTCTCGAGCTCTGCTCTGAAGTGCTCAATGGAATCAAATTTCTGTAAATATAGCAATTCGGACTTGAGAAGTCCAAAAAAGTTTTCAATAACATCATTGTCAAGACAGTTTCCCTTCCTTGACATACTCTGTTTGATATGATTGTCAACGAGCATATGCTGATATGTTTTATGCTGATAATGCCAGCCCTGATCCGAGTGCAGCACAGAGTTCGTATCATTTCCAATCACTGCTACAGTCCCCTTGATCATGTTAGTAACCATCTCTAGGATAGGATGTTCGTATATCGTATAATACACCAGTTCTCTATTGTATAGATCAAGTACCGGCGACAAATACAGTTTCGTTCCGAACAGTGAGAACTCGGTGATGTCCGTGACCATCTTTTGATGTGGGCTGTCGGCGACGAAGTTGCGCTTAAGCAGGTTGGGCGCTATCTTTCCGATCTCCCATCTGTACGAACGGAACTTCTTCATCCTTACCTTGCACTTTATCATAGACTCTTTCATAAGCTTCCGAATGGTCTTCTCGCTTATGACATAACCTTCGTTACGCATGGCCTGGGTGAGGCGACGGTATCCGTAACGTCCTCTGTTCTCGTGATACAGTTCCACAAGAACCTGCCTCTCGACGGCCCATTTGTCTGTTTTACCTTGATTGTTGTAATAGAAGGTGGATCTGGCCATCCCCTTGATCTCGAGCATGAGATTAAGTCTGTGGTCCGGCCTTAGTCCTTGGATGGCTTCTGCCCAATCGCGCGTAGACGGGCTTCTCTTTCTTCGACTAAGGCTTTCACTTTTTTTAACAGCGCATTCTCTGCCTCAAGATACTCATTCCTTCTCCTGAGCATCTTTAGTTCGTCCAACTGCTCTTCTGTGTATGCCTTCTTTTTCGACATTGTTTCGCTTGTGTTGTTTCGCTTTAGGCCTTCTTCCCCTTTTGACTGATAATTCATTAACCATCGTCATAATGTGCATCGGGGAATCAGATACTTTTCTGATGCAGACGTCAAAGATAGCTTATTATCAATAATATCCTTGATAATAAGCTGTCTCTCTTCTACGCTCCTTCGATTTCCGTTTGACTCTCGCAGCAGTGATAGCTCTCCTCCTGCTTGATATTGAGCATACCACAATATTAATGACTTTCGACAGATATGCAACTCTTTGCATACCTTGTTGGAACTCTCGCCGCTGTCCAACCTTCTTACAGCGGCGACCTTGATTGGATACCTATCGTTCTTCATAACTAATAATTTGTGTCCAACTTTTGGGGCGCAGTTCACCAAAAAATCACTCTACGACTTTTGGCCAAAGGGTTAGATGTTCGGTGAATATTATTAAACTCTAAAAATAGGTATTCACAGCAAAGTCAAATTGGTCGATAAAAATCTGTTTAAAGGCATAGATGTTATTCTGCTCATAGAACAGTAGCATCGCTTTCTTGTAGTCGATGGAATCCACAGTGCGAAAAGAGATTGGGCAATAGTTGTTTGCTATCAAAATAGCGTTGCTGACAATTCGTGCAGTACGTTTGTTGCCGTCGCTAAACGGCTGAATATAGGAAAGCAACAGCAATACAAGCAGAGCCTTCTCAAAGATATTTTGGCGCAAGTTTATCAAAGAGCAAGTAGCTTCAAGTGCCTCACGAATCTGAAACTCATTATCCAACGGGCGATAGTTTGTCCCCGTTATACCCACACGCCTGATGCGAATATTTCGTTCTACCGGCAGTTCTTTGATGAGAATAGAATGAATATTCTCCAACTTAGCCACAGTCATTTCAGACAAGTAGCCCGGATTTTTAAGTATAAAGTCGAGAGCATCTTTGTGATTGAGAAGCATCACCGCCTCGTCTTTA